>VYDF01000191.1 GCA_009843565.1 Acidimicrobiia bacterium
GTCCAAGAGTGTGCGCAGCGCAATGACGGGCGATCCCGGACTGCCGTCGCTATAGATTCCAGGCCCAGCGAACCCGTCTAGGAACATGATCCGCCTCTCGCGGCTCGCCAGTATCGGGAACCACGCATTCAGGTAGTGCTTCAGAAGCTCGTGCTTCGCCGCGGTATGCGGCTCGATCGACCAGACAGTTTCCTGCGGGGCAGTCACGGCTCACGAATCTAGCGACTGGCCCGGACAATCAACCGTCACCTCACCCTTGGCTCTCGATTCCACGTTTTCATCCCTTCCGGATTCGCCACCTGTCTACGGCACAACCGGACCTTCTCATTGACCTGTCGGAAAATAGAGTTCGGCCCAGTCGGGGCGGGTGTTGAGATCGTGGCGCAACGATGGGTCGGCAGGTGGCGGGTCAAGGGTCGTCTCAAAGGGTTCACCCCTACCCTTGGCGTCCGCCAATCGGTCGTAGTGCTCAAGAATCAACCGCTTCGTGCGGAACTCGCCAAATCGCTTTTCGTCGTCCCGGCGGACGATAGGAAAAGTGTCCATGATGTAATTGACGTCCGCTCTAGCGATGCCATAGAGGTAGAAGAAAATGGCGTCAAGTTCTGCGCGAATTGATTCACGGCGGTCTGCGTCCCAACGAAATGGCTGCGGACTAATGTCCCATGAAGTCTCGTAGAGTTCCGCTACCCTCTGCTCCACTATATGTTGAGGCTCCTCATCTAGTGCAACAACTGGAAGCTGGCGAACAATATAAAATGGAAAATTTGTTCCTCCCTGCTTCTGCCGACAGACGTAATCAGCTACAAAACTACTTGCCACACTTGAAAGTAACAAATTCGACGCTGAATTTGCCAATAGAATATTGTCCCCTGCTCCACACCGGGGAAATAGACTGAATATCCAAGTCCTTGCGTCTGTGGCACGGCATATTTTTCTCCAACCGCCTAGAACCCTCACATGTTCTTCAATTTGTTCCTCGACTTTTGGCATTTCAACCCAGTATCTTGGTTTTGCAAGAAAACATGGATCCTGTTTTTCTGAGTCATGGACATCCCTAAATTCACCAGTTTCACATGTTGCCCATCGATGGTCGAAGTGGTGGATCATTTTGGCTTCGTACATCGGAAGATGACGTTCTATGCCTCTAACGTAGATATTTCCATGAAGGGACCAGCCCTCATCTTCTAGATGTGATGCCGTTTGAAATAGATGCGCATGATTTGACATATGAAACATTGTAAAAAAAGAAGCTGTCCAAGAATCTTGATTGCTCGCGCTTTCATCCACAAGTACTGGTATTCGCCTGTAAATTTCAGTCGTAACATCTGCATCACGCCGAGATCTGAAGATCGGACAAGTACGAGTGTTAGGATTGAGGAGAGCAAAGTCTTCGGGGGCAAGAATAAACCGACGCTCAGGATCGTTTAGATCAGCGGTGTCGAGTGCAAAAAACACAAAATCAGCTTTCTCTACTGGTCGTTCGTCACCAGTGAGAGTGAGCAGGCAAAACTTAATGCGGCTATCTACGCCTTGAAAGATTCCTTTCCGGTTCTCGAAATCGAAGAGACTTACAAGACTTCGATGATTGACAACTTCTTGGAAAAACAGCTTTGTGGTGTCGTCGGTAGAAATACCTGAGGGGACGATGACGCCCAATCGGCCCATCGGTCCGGTGAGGCTTCGCATGGTTTCAGCGAACACAGAGTATGTGTTGATGTCCCCTCGACCACACAATGGGTATCGACCGGAGCCCTGTAGGAATTGGCTAACCCCTTCTGCCTCGCGTATCGCTCGTTGATAGGTCTGAAATAGTTCAGGGTTATCTGCCGCCAATGATGCAATCAAGCGTCTGCGCGTGGCGGCGTTCGAAGCGGCGGCAATTTCGGGTTCGCGTTGAGCAAAATACTCTCTCACTTGGAGTTTTACTCGTTCCCACGGAGGGTTCCCAAGTACTACGCTGAACCCGCCACTCCAACCAGTCAGCTGGTTGCCGGCGGCATCGAGATCATCAGGAACCGTAATGACATCGGGAAACGCTAGGTGGAAGTGGAGAAAGCGGTATCCGTCGGCCAGTTCCTGCACTCGATCCACAATCTCGCTTGAAACTCGTGCTGGATCGTGCATGAGCTGATTGATTGTCGCAGTTGTGATGGGGGGTTCGCCCGCGGCTTTCCGCGCGACGAATGCAGCGCACCAGGCGTCAGACGCAAGCTTCGCCCGCGCTGCTGCAGGGGAACATTCAAAGTCGGCGAATTTCTGCACCTTGCGGTTGACTGCTGCCACCGTGTCATCGGGCACCGCGTCAATTTCAGCTATTGCATCGGCAACAGGCTTGGTAACTGTCGACACTGACTCACCAAACAGGTCGAGTACGGTTTGGCCTTTGCGTTCGCTCTTGTTGCGCTTCTTCAGTGTGATTACTACATCCTTGTCATCACCGGTAAGTGGCTTGTAGGCACTATCGGGGATGCCGTCTGCCAACAGGCGTGGGGTGGTTCCAAGCAATGCGTTGCCGCAGACAATTCGGTGATCCAGAAAGCTAAGAGGCTTTCCGGGTTCGGTGGCTTCAAGCCAGAGGCTCACTTTGCATAGCTCGACGGCCATGGGGTTGACATCGATTCCATGCAGGCATCGCCCGACGACATCTCGCAATGCAGCCCGAACTTCGTGTGGGGCCGGTTCAATTCCCCCAGCACGGATGCTTGCTAGGCGTTCAGCGATGCGATTGGCGGACGCGATGAGAAAGTGGCCAGACCCACAGGCTGGGTCCAACACTGAGAGTGCGAGAATGGCCGATTCAGGGTCGGCGGCATGGGCTGCTTCATCCAGGACTGGATCAAGGGCAGAGTCAAGGAGTTCGTTGATAAGACTGGTTGGGGTGTAGTAGCTGCCGGTGGTCTTGCGTTCGTTGCCGGCTGCAATATCGAGCGAAAATCGTTGAGCCTTGACGTCAACGTCGGGATGCAGCTCAAGCAGGCTTTCATAGATTGAGCCGAGCTCTTCGGCACCAAGGTTTCGATAGTCCACGTTTCGATCAACTTTGGCCTCGGCATCGCGGGTAATGGTGAGGCATCGAATCGCTTCAAGGAGGTGGGCGTTGTCGATGTTTGCCCCTGTGAGCGTTGCGACGCTGTCCGGTGCCCACAGGAAGCTCCCTAGTGGTGTGAGTCCGAGTTCGGATTGACCATCGCGCCAGAGGGCCTGCATCGTGACTTTGAGTCCAGCCCACAGATCATCATGGGCCGAGCCGCGGCGGCGCCTGGCTAGCCGAACCAGTCGCTCTACGGAGTAGTAGTCGCGGTAACGAGCCCTGGCAACCTCGTCAGCTTCCGGTGCCAGGAGGAGGTCCCGGGCTTCAGCGACAAGCAAGAAGAGGAGTCGGTAGACAACGCGCAGCAATTGGCGTTGGTAATCAGTAGTCGAGAGAGTGCCGTCCTTCAGATGGCTCCGAAGGTCGGAATTGGCATGGTGGTCTAGGAATCCTTCGCCCAAGCTTTCAATGGCCCTTTCGACACCATCCCGGAGACGGTCAAGGGCGCGGGTTCCAGTGCTGGATGCGTGCTGGGTCCATGATTCGAGGAGACACTTCTCGGGCGGATCGCCCTCAAAGCGGGTGCGATGACAGGTGAGCCATAGGAGGACAAAGTCGCTGTAGTGCTCGCCATCGAAGATGGCTTGCAGGTCGAATTCGACGTAGGCCTGCCGGGTGAGGGAGGCGTTGTCGCGTAACAATCGCAGCACTCCCCCGTTGGTGAGCAATGCCCAGAGGTGGTCGTCGCTGCGATTGATGAACTCCTGGACCAGACCGTGAGGCGAGCTCTTCGCTGCTCCTGGAATGCCGGGCGAGCGCCTATCGATAGGCACCTTCACCCCGAGAAGGTGCAACGGAACGGAGGTTCCCCATTGGTGGGAAATGGCATATTCCTTGCCGTCGATCACTGCCGCTCGGACTTGGGGCAAACCTGCGAATCCGAGCTCATCCAGCAGCGGCCGCAACCATCGGTCGCGAGTGAGAGTCGTCGCTGTTTGGTCGCTATCGGGTAGCAGTTCGAACTGCTCCCTAAAGTTCGACCAAAGTGCGACTAGGCGATTCCAGCTTCGTGTGATGTGGTCGTTTAGCCGCTCCCCGGGTACGAGCCCGTAAGACTCGGCGCTCGTGCCATCTAGCTCTCTTGATCCCCTTGCGATCTCAGTGAGGAGATCGGACGGAAGCAGGCCACCGACGGATGTGACTGTTGTGAAGTCACTCACAATGCCAACTTCGGGAGATAGATGTAGATGCCAAGCACATCAGGTGGCAGTTGGGGCTTGGCCTCTATGCGGCTGAGCATTCCGCCCCTGCGACCAGCAGCTTCGCGAACCTGGGCGTGAGCAACTCTAAGGTCGTCGGCTCGGAGATGGGCAGTGGCTTCAAGACCTGGCCTCCAGCCGGCTTCGGCAGCGAGAACCTCGGCCACGAGCTCCCGTTGAACCCCTTCATCGATGTTGGCAATTGGCCGCAATTCCAACAGAAGTTCCGCTTCTTCGCTGTCGAGCCATACAGGCTCTGTCGATTCGCCAGTGAACGCCATCACAACCGCATCTTCAGCCAGCATGGCTGAACTGCTGTAGCGGCTCTCAGCTACGAGATTCATCCGGAAGCGGCAGAGCAGCAAGACGGTCTTCTCCGTTACCGCGTCGGTCTCGATCACTCCGGCCCGTGCCGCAGGCCCCTTGAGTAGAGGATCCAAGGCTTCATCCAGTACGTGAGCGGCTAGTCCGGCAACTATCGGATGGGTACGAGAAAGGTGGGTGACGCCGCTGTGGACTGGAAGATCGAACGCTGTCTGGAAGTTAGTTTCGCCGGCAACAAGGCCAACGGAATCCCGCAACGAGACGGGGGTCTCTCCAAATTCAAGGGTGGTGTGGGTGCCGCCGGCTACCACGCCGCCGTAGGCCTGAGTAGCGGTGCGAACGAAAGTCTCGACATCGGCACCTGACCCGACTGCGGCTTGAACGGCAGCAAGCTCGATCGCGACCTCTTCGGGGTCAATGGTGTGCTGTGCGAAGATCGAGCGTGACTGGCTCTCTCGCTCTTCGGCCGCTTCCCATTCAAGGTGGAGTTGCTCGGTAGCCGGTCTCAAATACTCGTCGAATCCTGGCAGCCGCTCTTCAATGGCGACATTGCTCCGCATGAGCAGCGTCTCAGCAAGTGCCTCGATGAGCTCGCCGGTAGTACCCGGTACGGGGATGGACACACCCAGTGCTTTTCGGATGTTGACGTGCTTGCGGAGTAGTACTTCAAGCACGGTCTCGTCGATCTGATTGTCTGCCCCGTAGTAGGTGACGACGCGAACTTCGGGTTCCGGCTGTCCGAAACGGTCGACTCGGCCCTCTCGTTGTTCAAGCCGGGTCGGGTTCCAAGGCAAGTCGTAGTGCAATACAGCGGAGAAGTGATCTTGGAGATTGATGCCTTCGCTCAGACAGTCAGTTGCTACGAGCACTTTGGGCCCTTGGCCACCCATTGCATTGACTCTGGCCTCACGCTCGGCTGGTGGGATACGACCCGTAACCGCTTCGACTTCGACACCGAGTCGGCCGGGGAGCAACTCGCGAAGATTGGAAGCGACGTATTCGGCAGTCTCAATGAAACGGCAGAACACAATGGGTTTGAATCCGTCAGTTATCAACTGCTTCACCAAGTTTGCGGCTTCGATCACTTTGCGGTCGTCGTCCCCCGAAAGAGCGTCGACAGCTCTCGCCAGTTCCCGGAGCTTGCGGCTGAGGGGATTATCTCTGGAGTCTTCACTGTCGCTGCCGGGGACCACGTCAACGCCTTCTTCGGCTTCTTCTAGGTCGAGCACGGTCTGGCGGCCGATCTCGTCGGCTTCAGCAACGCTGGTGGCCTCCGCAGTTGAGGCCCTGGTACGCATGGTTGCCGCAGCGGCAGCCGGACTGGATGCCAATGCCCTCAGCATTCCCAGAGCTGACCACCACCGAACCCGCTGACGATGGCCGTCGGCTGTGCGAACTGTCTCCCGGGCAAAATCGAGTACATCTCCGAATACCTGACGGTAGGCAGCCGAGAGTCCATACGTGGCTTCTGAGTCCTTGCGGCGGGGGAATTTGGTATCGATTTCCAGGTAGTGGCGGATGTCACCGCGGCGTCGTTGCACCAGATGAAGGGCAAGTTCTTCACGCTGTTGGCGGTGCTGGTCACCAGCCAGGCTGTCGGGCAAATCTTGGAACTTGGAATCAAGCAGCGACAGCAAACTTCGGAATGATCCTTCTTTGCCTGAATGTGGAGTCGCGGTGACAAGAATGAGATGGCGATCGGGATCGTTTTCTGACAAATCGCGCACGAGCTGGAAGCGCTGATGACGGACTCCCGAACCCTCTGCCGCGTCGGCACAGGCGTGGGCTTCATCGACGATCACCAACTCTGGACATGCACGTATGAAGTCATCTCGCCTTCGATCGCTCTTGATGAAGTCGATCGAGACCACTGTGTGGTCATAGATGTCGAAAATCGACTGATCGTGAGCTAGGCCTCGTTCCAACCGGGCAGCCGTGGAGGGGAGAACGAGTTCGGCATCAATGTGGAATTTTTCGGCAAGCTCGGTCTGCCACTGCTCAGCCAGATGTGGTGGGCAGAGGACGCAAAGCCTGCGGGCATCACCTTGCTCAATGAGTTCCTTGGCCACCAACGCGGACTCAATGGTCTTTCCGATGCCTACGTCGTCGGCAATCAACAAACGCACAGGATCGAGCTTGAGGGCCATGAGAAGCGGCACGAGTTGATACGGACGGGGTTCCACGGCGATCTTGGCCACTGAACGGAATGGGCCTGCGCTGGAGCGGAAGCCAAGCCTCAATGCATCGCGCAGTAGACGGGCTGACCGGTAGTCGCCAAGTTGATCAGGAGTGGGCAGGTCGAAGGTGGCTCGCTCAACTGGCTCCAGCGCACGAAGGATGCCGGTCACTTCTTCGTCGGTGCCACCCAGCGGGCGAACCATGAGCAGCTCGTCGGTTGAATCGGGCAAAACAACCCACTCGCGATTGCGGGCCTTCACGAGGGAGCCGGTTGCATACCTCACTGAGTGGCTTCTCCGAAGACTCTGGCATTCGATTCGATCACGTGTGGCCAGTCGTCCTGGTAGCCGAGACGTATGACCATGAGACCGAGTCGTCTGAGTGCAGCTTCTTGCACAGCATCGCGTTCTTGCCGGTGCCTGTCGTCATGATGCGGACCGTCGATGAAGATCGCCGTCTTCTGTGAGGTGTAGAGGAAGTCGACTCGGGTGTTGGCTTGTTCAATGTAGACCTGGCTCCGGTCTGGCAAGCGGTAGCCGTGAGCTCGCAGATAGTCGAGGAACCTCTGCTCTAGGGAAGATTCCACAGCCGAGTTGAGAGCGGCTTCGACCTCCTGAGGTGCGCTCAGGGTCGCCGTCCGAAGCTGATCGAGAACCGGTCTGGTCGCCTGCCTGTCGAGAAGCTGATGCTCCATCTGATTGCGGTATGAGAGTAAGCAGTCGTAGCAGGCAGACTCGCATTGCTCTCCACTAGGTGGCGGAGTTTCTCCGCCGGTACCGGGATCTATGTGACATCGGCGCAAGGCCTCCTCGGCGATTCGACGCCACAGGGTTGGCTCGTCAACCAAACGGCGAAGTGCCCCAGCGCCTCCCTCGGCAGATTCGTAGAACAGCAACAGCCGGCGCGCATCAACACTAGGGAGAGGCTCAGCAGCAACCTCGTCCTCTTCGAGTTGGAATACAACCTGGAATGCGACCTTCAACGCTGCTTGCAGCGACGACATCTCTTCGATGGAAAGCTCCACTGCTGGCCTAACAAGAAGGACGTTTCGGGTGTCTTCGACATAAGGCACAACCCGCTTGGTTCGGTTGGACAACGGATCATCGTCATCTTCTGCCTCTGCGTCATTAGCGTTGCTCCAGTACCCCCGCTCGATGTCAAGAACAAAGCCGAGCTGTTCCCTTATCCTGCGACGACGCCAGCCAAGATTGATGCGCCATATGGTCGCCGTGTCTCCGTAGGCGAGGTGCAATAGATCCTCGCCTTCAGAATTGCGGACGATCGCTTCATCAACCGAGAGCCTCTGGTCGCGCTCGGCAAAGTGGATGCCAGAGATGATCTCGTAACCCTTGCGCTGACGCTCTTCCTCATCTGAGGTGATCCGATCGCGTCGGACCGTCGAGACATTCTGCAGTCGGAACAAGTTCCGTAACGGAGGTGGCAATTCATTGCCGCACCGCACGCACACATCAGGATGCACACCGCCGGCAAGCGGGTGGAGGTAGCCACAGAGATCGCACTGCTTGGCCTCCTGGGTCGCGATGCCGCCATCATCGAGTTCCAGATCGCCTACTGGGAGGATCACTCGATTGATTCGATAGCGGGCGCCCTCGTGGTACACCAGGCTCTGAGGTCCAAACTCGCTAATGGCCAAGAACCGAGGCCGCTGCAAGAACTCGGGATTTGAGAATCTGCTTCTTCGACCAGGAATGAACGCCGACAAGGGCAAGCGGGGGAACGAATAACCTGGTAGGAAGCCCTCTGCGGCGAAATAGCGGTAAGTGTAGAAGTCCGACTGATTGCGGTTGTCGCCCTCGGCCCGTAGGAGCTCCAGCTGGTTCTCAGCCTCTCGTCGTAGTCGGTCAGCCATGCGCTTTTGGGTTGAACTGCTGCTGGCCGACTGCTTGATCTTCGATTGCTCACGAGCTTGCTGCATTGCTGCCTTGTACAAAGAACGCCAGCGGTTCAGCGATTCAGCAAAACGCCCTTCCATCTGGGCTAGAGCGTCATCTAGCCAGCCTTCGTACCACCACGGAGAATCAGACAACCGCGGGCCGAGATCAGCAAGAACGCTCTGGGCCCTGGCTTTGGCACGGGCACGGGCTGGGCCGTTCGCAAAGTCTTTTGTGATGTGCTCTTGGACGGGTGGGTCATCCACTTCGTCGGCAAGTTCGAGCACATCGGTCATCGACCAGCCCAGATCGACTCCGCTCTCGGCAAGCCAGATTGCGTGAACGTGGGCACGCAACAGGTCTTGGTTGGCGAGTTCGAGGCGTGGAGCTTCAACCTGTCCGGCCACCATCTGCTCGGGACGTTGAAAGTAGTGCTGGTCATGGGAGTTGCCTGCAGCGCAATAGGTGAACACCAATGCCGGTTGGCCACTACGGCCAGCTCGCCCCGACCGTTGCGCATAGTTGGCCGGGGTCGGTGGCACATTGCGCATGTTCACTACGTTCAACTGAGAGATGTCCACCCCCAATTCCATGGTGGGTGAGCAATACAGCACCGGTAGATCGGCGCTGCGAAAGCGCTCTTCTCGTTCGAGCCGATCTTCATATGGAACTTGGGCCGTGTGCTCGCGGGCTTCGACCCCTCTCAGGCTCTCCCCCACCCTTGTATACAGCTCAATGAAGAACGCATTCGTTCGTCGCTGTTCTGGGGCATTGGGCATTCGGATGAAGTCCTGATAGGGCTCTTCGCCATCACCGGCCATCCATCGCATCGCCGCGGCTGGCAGTTGGTACTGGGTGACGCCGTCCTGGTCTTCTCCTACTGCAACCAACAGGCCATAGATGCGAAGCCGTTCGAACAGCTGCTGGATTATCTCATCGGTATCGTTGAGAGTGAGCCGGCCCAAGGCATTGGGGCGTCGAAGAAATTGCCCATACCCACCTCGGGCGGAAACAAAGATCCTGTCACGGACATCGCCACCGGTCCGACCACGAGGAACGACAACTGGTGCGAAACGCAGGCGATCGTCTTCGATCGCCCAGCCGCCCTTGAGCCTTTGGTCAGAGCGACTGCGAATTCGCTCTTGTTCATCAGCCTCCAAGACATCAACCTTGACGGCGACATCCCGCCGGATCATGTCCAGCAGCACCCTCAGCACAAAGGCACGAGTCTGCGGTGTCACTCCGGCCAGCACCGAGTGACAACTGGACCACTCAGACTCGTCGGAAGCGAGTTCGTCCAGTGAGGGATACTCGATCTTCAGCAGACCTGTTTGCTCAAGGTTGGGCTGGGTGAGACGCCAGCCACGGGCGAGGTCCTGGTAGACGCGATAGGCAAGCACACCTTGCAGGGCACGTTCTGTCTCTTGTCTGGCCAAGCCCTTCAACTCCGGCTCAAGTGCGTAGTCCTCGAATGGCAGTCTGAGCGCATCGAATACCCGTTGCGGGAGTTCGTCGAAACTCAGGCCATCCGCCCCCGCAGCCTGGGCTGCTTCGTAGAGCGCGGCTCGAAGCAGCGTGACTTGAACAAAGTCGTTGAAGTGACCTGCCTGGAGAGATGCATCCTGGCGGTTGTCGGTGAAAGACAGCAGCTTCTTGGCAATGTCGGGAAGGTTGTCGGTGTCGCGCAAGTTTTGAACTGTGGCGAGCGACATGATGGTGGTCGCGGTGGATCGCCCATCGGAGCCGAGCGTGCTTATCCGGCTGAAATCCCCACCCAATCTCCCTGCATAGGAGACCCCACAAGACAAACAGAATCGGAACGGTGTCGGGACCCACCAGGCTGCTACACCCGTTTCCCCAAGCTCGCCGGAAGAATTCACTTCGAAACGAACAGGGACGTTCTCACGGTGATTCGTCCGCAGATGCCCCTGGTCGTCAAGCCAGTCAGGAGGAAGCTTCTCGAGCGCGGCACCGGGGTCTTCAGGCCAGGGCTCACTCGTGCTCAGGTACAAAAAGCCAGCGATACCCTCGTCGTCATCGTCGACAGCATCGCTGAGGTCTCGTGGTACAAGACGCGAGCCTTCTTCGTGTTGCTGACGCCGCACGACGTAATAGTCCTGGCCGCACTCGCGGCAGAACGCTAGGGGTAGCAGGACCTTCGAACGATCGGAACCAGGTACGAATCGCTGCCGTGTGAGTGTGATGTAGCGACTCTCGGGCACCTCGGGGGACGCGTGTACGGTGTCACCTCGGCTCAAGAACTGGTGCAACCGAAAGGCGAAGGCTGGAAAGCCATTCTCGTTTTCGACCGAGTATCCGGCGAGCAGGTGGGTCCTGATTGCATCAGCACACCGATCTGGCGGATGGCCGGTTAGGTTGCTCAGCTGCATCGCGGCCCCTGCGTCACCCTCAATGGACAGGGGCTGGGCTCGTACGAGTCTGTCTTCCTCTTCGACAAGTCCGAAGGTTGACTCGATCCAGCTTGAGAGCGGATTGGCAATGAACTGTTGGTAGCCGGTGGTAGCTGTATTGCCCTCGGCGACGGATTCGGTGAGCGCGGTGACAAACTCCGGATCGTCATTGGACTGCTCGACCGTTGCTCGAACCAAGGTCTCACCGATCACCCGGTTGGGTACCACGTCGGTGCCGAAGATTGTGCTTGCTACCTCGGCCACCTTGGCCTGGCGCTCTTCGTAGTTGCCCTCGCTGGACATGGTGGCGGATGTACCCACGCACAGGAGGTTCGACGCGCCAGATGCTTCTCGGAGCCTGCGCACGAGCAGGGAGACATCCGCTCCCTGACGCCCCCGGTAGGTGTGCAACTCGTCTAGCACCAAGAAGCGAAGATTCGAGAAGCGCTGAACCAGCCGCCTGTCCGTATGTCGCGTGAGGATCAGCTCCAACATCATGTAGTTGGTGAGAATGATGTCGGGAGGATTCTGAAGGATCGCCTCTCGCGCATTGTGGTCGTCTTGACCGGTGTACCGGGCGAAGCTCACTGGCCTGGTTCCGCCCCAGGAGCCGTGGTCAAGGAACTTGGCAAGCTCTTCAGCCTGACTGTTGGCCAGAGCGTTCATTGGGTAGACCACGACAGCCTTCACGCCTTCGCCGGTGCCGCTTTGGAGCACGTGATCGACGATCGGCACGATGTAGCTCAGGCTCTTCCCAGAACCTGTTCCGGTCGTGAGCACATAGTTGTCGCCTGCCTCTGCCGCATGGATGGCATCGACCTGGTGCTGGTGCAACACCATCCGCTTGCCGACCGCGTCGTTGTCTGATTTGTCCAGTCGGAAGATCTCACGACATCGCTCATGCAAGATCCCTTGGTCGACAAGCTCGTCGACCGTGCCACCAGCCTTGAACGCCGGATTCAACCCAATCTGAGGCGGCGGCCATAGCTTGCCGGCCTCAAACGCCGCGTCGACATGCTCGTGGACACGATCATCCTTGATGGCCAGAAAGCTGGTCGCGTACCGCCGGTAGCTCTCTATCAGATCATCTCTGAGCTCGAATACGTCCATTCACCTGCCTCTGACGACCTAGTTTGCGCCAAGGACCACCGACAGTGTGATTGGAATGATCGTCTGTTACAAGCCCAACAGCGGCCTTGTGATTGGCTATCCGCTCACCCCTACTCGACTGCAGCGCTCGAGAAGTCACTACGAGTGCTGCTTGAGCACGGACTGCAGCAGCGATCCAAGCACTACTCGGAACCAGGTGTGGCTCTCCAGCGATCCAACTGGAACTGCGCCAGATGAACATTGGCGGTCAGATGCGTCTTGGAGAATCTTGCCTTCCCGGGAGGGGAGATGACGGAATACGTGTCGCGTTCGGTGAGCGGCAATAATCCACGAGTTCTTGTATTGCTGAGAAGGAACGCAGATATGAAGGTCTCCACCATTCTTGACCACATCGATAGTGGTCAGTTTGCGTTGCCGAAATTCCAGCGTGGCTATGTCTGGAATCGAGATCAGGTGCGCGGGCTGATGGATTCCCTCTATCGGCAGCACCCGGTAGGCAGCTTGCTGGTTTGGGTAACGGCAGCAGACGGTGCGCAGTCTCGCGGCGAGCAAGAGCTCTCTCAGGGAGTGGTTCACCTTCTGCTCGACGGCCAGCAGCGCATCACCTCGCTCTATGGCATTATCCGTGGAGCTCCACCCGCGTTCTTCGACGGAAACGCCAACGCATTCACCGGTCTCAATTTCAACATCAAGACTGAAGAGTTTCGCTTCTATCAGCCGATGCTGATGAAAGACGACCCACTATGGATCGATGTCACCACCCTCATGCGTGATGGCAACGCAGGGCTGGGAGATTACATATCATGGATTAGCCAACACCCAGATCTCGCAGCCGACCAAGGCGAGTACATCGGCCGCCTCACCAGCATCCTTGGAATTAGGGATATCCAACTGCATGTCGAGGAGGTGACCGGTGCTGACAAGTCGGTCGAGGTCGTCGTTGACATCTTCAACCGAGTCAACAGTGGAGGCACAAAGCTCTCCCACGGGGATCTAGCCCTCGCCAAGATCTGCGGCTCTTGGCCCGAAGGCCGTGAGCACATGCAGACCGTTCTGAAGCGATGGGAAGGGGGCGGCTACCACTTCAGTCTCGACTGGCTGTTGCGCAACATGAACGCCATCATCACTGGAGAGGCCCGATTCGTCTACCTGCACGACACCCCAACAAGTTCAATCAAGGATGGGCTCGCCCGTGCCGAGAAGTCGATCGACTACGCCTTGAACCTCATCGCCGGTCGCCTGGGCCTTGATCATGACCGGGTCTTGTTCGGACGTTACGCCTTGCCCGTGATGTCTCGGTATATCGACCAGCGCGGCGGACACCTCGAAGATGCCACGGAGCGAGACAGATTGCTCTGCTGGTACTTCCAGTGCGCCATGTGGGGACGCTTCTCGGGATCGACCGAGAGCACTCTTGACGCCGACTTTGAGGCGATCACAGACATAGAGCACGGAACTGATCGACTCTTCGAGCAATTGCGGCTCTGGCATGGCAGCCTGCTGGTAGAATCGGCCCACTTCCGAGGCTGGAGCCTCGGGGCTCGCTTCTATCCGGTGCTGTACGCCCTGACACGTGTCGGGGAAGCAAAGGACTGGGGTACGGGCCTGGCTCTCAAGAGCTTTCTGCTGGGCAAGATGAACGCCCTTGAGGTGCACCACATATTCCCGAAGTCGCTGCTGTACAAGAACGGGTTCAAGAAACCGCAGGTGAACGCCGTAGCCAACTTCTGCTTTTTGACGAAAGACACAAACCTCCAGATCAGCGATAGATCACCGTCCGAGTACTTCTTGGACGTCGAACGTAAGCACCCCGGCGCGCTCGCCTCGCAGTGGATCCCTATGGACAGGGAGCTCTGGGAGACGGAGAACTATCTTCAGTTCCTCGAAGAGCGCCAACGCCTTCTCGCCAAAGCCGCGAACGAACTCATTGAAGAGCTTCTCCATGGTGCCTCGTTGGCCGCTCCATCTGATTCCGCTGAGTTCACAGAATCTGTAGCGGCAGCAATTCCTGGCGGAATCGAAGATGCTGAGGAAGAAGCCATCCTCAACGCCATCAACCAATGGTTGAGTGAGCAAGGGCTCCCTGCTGGGATCATCGAACACGAACTGTCCCACCCGGAATCTGGCGATCCGGTGGCAATTCTCGATCTCGCTTGGCCGAATGGCATCCAGGAAGGCTTCAGCGACCCCGTTGCCCTGCTGCTCGACGAGGGCCCTGAGACTCTCCAGGCTGCGAACGACCACGGCTTCCGACACTTCACAACTGCCGAAACATTCAAGCGCTACGTGGAATCCGAAGTCATGGCTCTGACTGCCGGGAATGGAGACTCGGGTTCCAGCTGATAGCGCTTCATGCGAAGCGGAGAGCGACCTTGAGAAAGTGGAACGTCGACGGGGATTGTGGGCCTAGTTGCGTTTGATCATCCAGCACTAGGGTTCCGCCATGCCCCTCTATGTCCGCGATGTGATGGTGCCTGCCAAGAGTGTCCGTGGCGACCAGCCGTTGCAGGTTGCCCTCGATCTCATGGCAGAAAACAGCTATGACCAAATTCCGGTGACCGAGGGGGATGACGGCCCGCTTATCGGGGTGATCAGCTACCGATTCCTGAGCGAAGACCGCATCTCATACCAATTTGGGCCGATTCCTGGAGAGCCCACAAGGGATTCAATGCGCCCCCGTAGTCGGTTGCCAAAGCAGATGGTTAGCGAGGGTGGGAACGAGGCTGTGGACGACGAACTGCTTCGCTACTACTACAAGAACGACTTCATTCTGGTCGTCGACTCGCAACGGTGTGTGTCTGGCATCGCTCAGCTATGGGACGTCGCCAACGGGCTATTGCATCTCCCACGGCCCGAGGGCCCCTGAGCACGTGAGCCTGCAGCTATCGCTGACTGGCACGGAAACAGCCGCTGCACCGATAGGGCTTGAGTACCACCCCGATTTCTTGGCTGCCTCCGAAGAGGACAGGCTGCTCGCTCACGCTCCTATCGACAGCCCTGAGTGGCTTACTGACCTGTCCCGGCGTGTAATGCACTTTGGCTACAAGTACGACTACACCTGTCGCAGCCTCGACGAAACAACTCGCATTGGGCCCTTGCCCGAGTGGATTTCAGAACTGTCGCGCAAGGTGCGTGAAGCTGCATCTGAGGAAGCGAAACGGTTGCTCGATCCTAAGCAGCCGTTCGAACAGGCGATCATCAATGAATACGAGCCCAAACAGGGGATCGCACCCCACATCGACAGGGACTGCTTCGGTCCTGTTGTCGCGACCGTGAGCTTGGGATCGGCGGTCGACATGGATTTCTCCTGCGATTCCACTGGAGACGAATTCACACAGCGCTTGGAGCCGCGCAGCCTCGTCCTTCTCTACGGCGATGCCCGCTCCAAGTGGCTACATGGGATCGCGAAACGGAAATTCGACACATGCAACGGCCAAAAGGTCGAGCGCAAGCGACGCGTTTCGATCACGTTTCGCACCATTGCAGAAGCCGGGCTAGGACAAGCCTGATTTCTGCCCCCATTGGGTGGCCACCGTCCTTCACTGTCACCATTAGACCTGGTGCCATGAGAGACAGACGTCACGGGTGTTTCGGGCGGGGGCACGGTCGGTGAGCGCATTCACGCCCTACGTGAGCGAGCAGCTCAAGG
>VYDF01000235.1:0-13220 GCA_009843565.1 Acidimicrobiia bacterium
CGACCTGGCTTTTCTGCCCTGGTAGACGGGCCTTGTGGGGGGTTGGGCAGACGCTTCGACCGAACTGTTCGCCTCGCGGGCAAGTCGGCCAAATGGGCTGCCTCCGATAGCCAAATTCTACCAGTTTTCGGTGTCAGATTGACTCACCGGAGAGGCGGTATTCAGCGTCATCCAATGATTAGTGGGGGCGTACTCGAACCTTCATCGAGTTGACGGCGTTCTCCCCCGCGGCAGCATTGTTTCGGCCAATGAGCTCGGAGCTGAAAAACCTCATTTCGGCAGCCCACGCAGGGTCGTCCACCGCCACCACCAGCTCTCCATCCACCAGGCGCACCGGCGACGAGTGAGCGGCCATCACCGAGCCGACCAACTCCTCCCACGCGGCAAAGACCGTCTTCAGCACTTGGGCCCGCGGCGCTTTCAGCTTTGAGGCCACCTGGTCCAGCGCGTCGCCCAGCTGCCGAGGTCCTGTCCGGTTGGGCAAGGGTTCCCACCCCATCACCTCAGTCTGCCTCATTTTCCAGTGGTGTCACGTCTCGCGAATGATCTGACCGTCTGCTACCCGAAATCGGGCGTTGTAGCTGATGTCAGGAGGGAGTGTGCCGGCCGTGGTCAAAAGGGTCTGCTCAGATTCCAGTGCCTTCAAAACGCCCTTCGACCGTTCCGGATCTAACTCCGAGAACACGTCGTCCAGCAGTAGCAGTGGAGATTGTCCAGTGGCATCCGCCAACTCCCGGTGTACGGCCAATCGCAGCGCCAACGCCAGCGACCGCTGCTCTCCCTGGGAAGCGTGAGTACGAGCCGGCCTTCCCGCAAGAACCACCGACACATCGTCGCGATGCGGACCCACGGTGGTTGCTCCTCGGCGGAGGTCTTCTTGTCGGACTCGTCCCAAGGCCTCCCCCAGCTCCCCCGGCGACCAGGTTGACTCATAAGACAAATTCACGGATGTCGACTTGACCGCTATCTCTTGGTACGCCGCTGCCATCTTGGGCTCGAGGTTGGCCACCAAGTTCCTTCGGGCTTCCGCCAGCCGCTCCCCGACATCGGCGAGCTTTTCATCCCATACATCCAGCGTTACCGCTATCTCAGAGTCGATCTGGCCTCTAGATTGGCGCAGCAGGGCATTGCGCTGGCGCAAGATGCTTTCCAGGTTTGACCTGGCGGCATCAAGGCGGGGATCGATTTGGCTCAATGCATCGTCGACAAATCGGCGCCGCTCTCCGGGTCCGCCTTTGAGCAGCACCAAGTCGTCGGGCATGAACACGGACACAGGGATAAGGCCCAGCAGTTCTCGGCGACGCACCCTCTGGCGGTTGACCTGAAACTGGGAGCGGCCGGTGGACCTGAGCGCGGCCTCGAGCAAGACCTCTCGCTGGTCAACGACCATCTCGCCTCTCACCACTGCCTCGGCAACGTCTGGCCCAGTTCGGATCATCGAGTCAGCGTTGTTGACGCGAAACGACGACATCGTGGCCAGGTAGTAGACCGCCTCGAGAAGATTGGTCTTGCCTTCTCCGTTGAGTCCCACGAACAGGCTGGTTCCCGAGGGCAGCTCAAGCTCTAGATGGGAGTAGTTGCGAAAGTCCGCTAGCCAGAGACGCTGGAGGCGCACACCTCGCTCAGTTGATGCGAACGGGCATGAGCAAGTACAAAAACTGCTCGGTTTCGGGTGTGCGAATTACCGCCGGCTTCAACGCGTCCACGGTGTTCAGCACAATCTCCTCGCCAGGCGCGGCCTCTGCCCCGTCCAGCAGATACTCGGGATTGAAGGCCACAGTGAGGTCTTCCCCCGCAAAGACTGCATCCAACTGCTCGGTCGCCTCGCCCACGTCTTGGGTCGTTGCCGACAACTCGAGCCCAGCTGCCGACATTTCCATGCGAATCGGGGTCGAATCTTGGGCCATAAGACGAACTCTGCGCACCGCGTTGATGAATCCCTCCCGGTTGACGGTGAGCCGATTCGGCTGGTGGGTGGGGATCAGCCCTTGATAGCTGGGAAATTCCCCCTCAATCAACCTCGTCGTTACCGTTATCGCTCCCAGACTGAACGATGCCTCTTGGTCACTAAAACGCACGCTTACTTGGTCTACATCAGCCAATAACCGGATCACTTCTTGAAGTGCTCGCGACGGCACCAAGACACTCTGGTCAGATCCGAGAACCTCCAATCCAGGCAGATCACACAAAGCCAAGCGGTACGAATCAGTGGTCACCAGCCGGAGCCCTTCCTGCTCTGCCGACAACAGCACACCGGTCAGCACCGGGCGAGATTCGTCTGCCGATGCCCCCTTCACCACTTGGCGCAAGGCCGTCAGCAGTCCCTCGGCCTCCAGCACCACCGGATCACCCTCCAGTGAGGCCACCTGGGGGAAGTCTTCTGCTCCCATTGTCTGGAGTGAGAACTTCGACCGGGCCGAATCGATGTGAATGCCTTCATCGTCAACCGCCACGTTCACTGCCCCTGCATCCAACGAACGAACCACATCGCCAACCAACCGAGAAGTGACCACCGTGGCCCCATCCCCAGCACCGGCCACCGTCAATCGGATGGTTATCGTCAACTCCCTGTCAGTCGCCGTGAGGGTGAGTTCATCGCCATCCAAGGCCATATGAACCCCAGAGAGCACGAGATGGAACCCACCTCGTGTCCCCGCTGCCCTCCCTGTCACTGTCAACGCATCTAAGAGAACATCTCGCTCGCATCGAAACTTCACAGGCTGCTCGCTTTCTTACCTGTCTTTGTTTAAATAATTACTGCTAGTAGCAGTAGGTCGGTGGAAATGTGGAAAGACGCCATTTCCCCAGGTCAAATAGGATTATTTTTCTCCTCCACTTTCCCCAGGCAAGTGCACTACTCGCAGCTGCGGCAGGTTCCCTGTGGAACATGCGTTGTCTGTCCCCAGCTGCGAGCCGCCTTTCCCCAAGTTGGTCCACTTGCATTCCCCATTGTCTGGGCTCAAGCATTCTTGATCTTTTGAATGAGCTCGTTGATCTGGTTGAACGTCTCCGGTTGCTCCGCCATTTGCTTCGTGATCTTCTGCACTGCGTGTATGGCTGTCGTGTGGTCTCGGCCGCCGAAGACGCGGGCAATGTCCGGGTAGCTCAACTCGGTCAACTCTCGAAACACGTACATTGAGACCTGCCGCGCTTTCACAAGAGGCCTCTGTCGCCGGGGTCCGACGATCTCTTCCACGCTGAATCTGAACAGGTCGGCCGTCGCCGTCAGGATCACGTCGGCGGTCACCGGTTGAGGCTCGCGGCGGGTCGTAATGTCTCGAAGGATGAATTGAGCCAGTTCAAGGTCAAGAGGTTTGTCGTTAAAGCTGGCATATGCCGTAACGCGAGTGAGAGCTCCTTCCAATTCCCGAATATTGTCCTTAATGTTACTGGCGATAAATGTTAATACATCGTCGACGATGGCGAAGTTGGATTGCTCAGCCTTCTTCCGAAGAATGGCTAAACGAGTCTCAAGGTCGGGAGGTTGAATGTCGGTGAGCAATCCCATCTTGAACCGACTCGTCA
The DNA here is from genome assembly GCA_009843565.1 of Acidimicrobiia bacterium. Taxonomy (GTDB): domain Bacteria; phylum Actinomycetota; class Acidimicrobiia; order Acidimicrobiales; family Bin134; genus Poriferisocius. The sequence goes on from VYDF01000235.1 coordinate 3,526, forward strand.
TTCGGTCTTCAAGTGTCGGTATCGCGTCGGGAGGTCGATCACTGGTAAGAACGATTTGTTTATTGACTTCATGAAGAGAGTTAAAGGTATGGAAAAATTCTTCCTGAAGACCTTCTTTACCTTCAAGGAATTGAATGTCATCTACCAGAAGAACGTCCACATCTCTGTAGATCTTTTTGAACTCGCTTCGAGTATTTGTTCGAATTGCATCAACAAATTGATTGAGGAAAGTCTCGGTGGATACGTAAACAATTCGCTTAATGGGATGACGCTGGTCGTCGACGTAATGGCTCTTGACGTAGTGGCCAATCGCCTGGAGTAGGTGCGTCTTGCCCAGGCCAGCATGACCATGGATAAACAGCGGATTGTAGGATTTACCAGGGGTTTCGGCGACTGAGAGTGCTGCTGCCAAAGCAAAACGATTGGACGGTCCTGTCACAAACTTGTCAAAAACGTAGTTTGGATGAAGAGCAGTCGTTGTCCGGTTTATGGGAGGAGCACTTGCCACTTCTGGAATAGCTACGGGCGGAGCAGCAACTGAATCGTGGTTGTCGGTGCCGCTAGAACCCGGCTCGGTACTAATCTTTAGTGTTATATGGGTAGCGTTTGAACTAGCCAGTGCGTTCCTCAAGACTTCAAAATACTCGCCCTCAAGACGATCCTTGATGATGGTATTCGGAACGGTTAGTTCGAGAATATCTTCCTCAAGAGACGTTGCTCTTGCCGGGTTGAATGTCGATTGCCAGACGGCATCAGGAACTTGAGCTCGAATGCTGCTCTCGAAGGAAGACCAGAGAAATGTTGCAGACACCATTTTGTTGGCAACTCCAAAAAAATGACATGTGGTATCCACAAATGTGCATAACCTGTGGATAACTTGCGGTCATATTGTCTTGCCCAACCAAGTTGGCACCGCCTCGACTGGAATTCAGGACTGTAGCACCTCTTGTTTAATCGTGCACGGGCGAGTGGATGGTTTTCGCTGGTCAGAGGCTTATGTTGAAAAAGTTGCTAGTGTCGCTCAGGTGATAGTTGCAGCGGTTATGACGGCATTGGTTGTCGTGGCACTGGGCAAGGCCGTAGCGTAGGGGAAACGCTGGGAGACGGGAGGCGCTTGTAGGGCGGTCCCACGACGATGGCACCCCGGCCTTGGAGGAAGTTGTGAAGCGTACGTATCAGCCAAATGTGCAGCGCCGGGCACGGCGCCATGGATTTCGGCACCGGATGATGACAAGAAGCGGGCGAGCGATCATCAATGCTCGTCGGCGCCGCGGCCGCAAGAGGCTGTCGGCCTGATCGAGCGGCTTCGGGGACGGTCGGCGTTCGCGCGGCTCAGGGCCGATGGTGTTCGTGTTGACCATGGGCTGCTTTGGGTTCGGTTCTTGCCTGACCCCTCTCTCGCCGCGGCTCGAGTGGCGTATGCATTGCCTCGACAGGTGGGCTCAGCGGTGATCCGGAATACGATTCGCCGCCGTTTGCGCGAGATTGTGGGAGGCCTCGACCGAGGAGGCGCCGGTGGCCTGCCGGCTGGCCTCTATCTCATCGGCGCGAAGCGGGGAGCAGGACAAATTCCTCACGCTGACCTGCGGATTTCGTTGCTGACATGCCTGTCCAAATTGGAGCGAGCGGGGTCATGAGCTCGGTGGATGGCCAGAACCGCCACTCGGGGATGAGCTTGGCCGCCCGAGCCATCAAGGGCTTGATCACGGGCTATCAGCGGGCAACCGACCACCGTCCGACCCCGTGCCGGTACGTTCCGAGCTGCTCCTACTACGCGGTGGAAGCCGTTGAGGTGCATGGTGCAGCCAAAGGGGCGTGGTTGGGCATGCGCCGGCTGCTTCGCTGTCGGCCTGGGGCACCATCTGGATGGGATCCAGTTCCTGATACCAACGGCCGACTGGCACCTGATCCCACTGCCAACAAGGCGGTAACCAGTGTTTGATGCCTTGTTCGACGGACTGGCTTGGCTGTTGGCGATCTACTACTCGTTGGGCAGCAGTTACGGCTTTGCCATAATTCTCTTCACCCTCACCGTGATGCTGGTGCTGACACCACTGACGTTCTACACCACCAGATCGATGCTTCGGATGCAGGATCTTCAGCCGGAGGTTAAGAAGATCCAGGCGCAGTACCAAGGCGACCGTCAACGGATGAACGAAGAGATGATGCGCCTATATCAGGCGAACAACGTCAATCCTCTGGGGAGTTGCCTCCCCCTTATCGCTCAGCTTCCAGTGTTTTTTGTTCTATTTCAGCTATTACGAGGATTAACAAGGCGCGTCAATGATTTAGGAACCTACGCAGGCTGGGGCCTGCTGCCCCGCAATGACGGAGTGGCGGCGGCACCTGACTTTTCGGAGCGACACTTCAATCCGGAGTATTTGGCCGATTACTCCGAGCTTCGGATCGCTCTTGAAGGGGAATCGGAGATGAACTTCCTGGGAGTTGATCTCTCATCAAGTTTGACCGATGCCTTTCGGGAGTCCTTTTCCACGGCATTGCCATTTTTGCTGCTGATCGTCTTGATCGGTGTGACTAGCTACGTCCAGCAGCGCCAGATCGCTGGCCGTCGCGACCCAGACGCGCCGGTAAACCCTCAACAGCAGATGATCATGAAGGTCATGCCCTGGTTCTTGCCCATCATCTCGATAGGTTTTCCTGCTGGTCTGAATCTGTACTTTGTGAGCTCGAACATCGTGCGCGTGGGGCAGCAGGCGGTGATCACCCGTCGAATTTACAATCCGCACCGGGAACGCAAGGCCCTTCTTGAAAGCACCAGCGAAGGCGAGGAGGAGGAGCTCCCCGAGCCCGTCAAGCCAGCCCCTCGGGCCTCGACCAGCACCCGCACTCCGGTGGCCGATCATGGCAGTCGGCGACCCACATCGAGAACTCCGCCGAAGAGGCGCACCGACAGCCGCCGTACCACGGCGACGTCCACCGGTCAGCGGACGCCACCTCGGGCGACAAGCCAACCCGAACCCAAAGAGACGCGAGCAAAAAGCTCGAAGGTTTCGGGGACGAAGAAAGATGGCGGAGAGTCATCAAAAGCAACACCGCAGCAACGCCAGACGAGCCGGACCACGCAAAAGGGTCATCAGTCACATCCCACGGATCGTCGACGCCGGCGGAAGAAGAGGAGAAAATAGCCATGGAGTGGCTAGAAGTCACCGGCAAGACCATTGCCCAAGCCGAGGAAGCAGCTCTAGACCGACTGGGGGTGGACCGCAGCGAAGCCGAGTTTTCTGTTGTGGATGAACCCAAGTCGGCTCTACTAGGTCTTCGACGGACAGAGGCCCGGATTAGAGCCCGAGTACGGCCAGTACTGCCTCGAGAGAAGCGGACCCGGAATCGCCGCAATACCAATGCCAGAGATCGGAATCGGAAAACCGGGCAGGATCAAGGTAGTTTGAAGGCTGGAGGCGCTCGTGGGGGGCGGAGTGGCCAGAACCAGAATCGGAGTTCGCAGTCTCGAGGTGGAAACCACTCGCCGCGAGGGCAGCGACAGCAGAAATCTCAGAACACCGGTAAGGGCAGTGAGAATGCGAGTAAGAGCCGAGCAGCAAAAGCCCCGGAGGGGGAGAGAATGAGGGAGAGCAAACCAGTGGAAGATCAAATGAGTTTGGAGGAGCAAAGCACATTGGTGATCGAGTTCCTCGACGGGCTAATGGATGCCTTTGAGCTGGACGCCGAGGTGTATGCCGAGCGCGTTGACGACGAGACCGTGGAAATGCGAGTGGAGAACACCGCAGGCGTGGGCTTGCTCATCGGGCCCAAGGGCAACACGCTGCGGGCGGTGGAGGATCTGTCCCGGATGCTGGTACAGCGCAAGTCGGACGGCAACTGCGAGGGCCGGATTCGAGTCGACATCGGCGGCTACCGAGAACGCCGCCGGGCAGCGCTCGAGTCGTTCTGCGAGAAGATTGCCGTAGAAGTGCGAGACACAGGTGAAGATCGACCCCTCGAGCCCATGAATGCCGCTGATCGCAAGGTGGTCCATGATGTTGTGGCCGAGATCGAAGGTGTCAGCACGGTGTCGGAAGGCCAAGAGCCTCGTCGCTGGGTCGTGATCATCGCTGATTGATCTGTGCACTTGAATAGTGCAGACCGGTCCAAGCTGGCTGGTGTATTCGGCCAAGCTCAAGAGCGGGGCTGGATCGGTGGTCGTGATGTCGACCAGCACATCGAGCACTCCTTGGGGTTTGCCTCGGCGGTGGCCGCAGTTCCAACTGTGGCAGTGGACCTAGGAAGCGGCGGGGGTCTGCCAGCTCTCGTCTTGGCTGCGATCTGGCCGCAGTCTCGATGGACGCTGGTGGAGTCGTCGCTGCCCAGAGCTGCTTTCCTGGAACTGCACTGTGCCCGCCTTGGGTGGTCAGACCGGGTTTTCGTACGCCAAGCCACTGTTCAGAGCCTTGGACAACAAAAGCAGTATCAAGGTCGAGCCGATTTGGTGACGGCGCGCAGCCTGGGAACTCCAGCACTCGTGATCGAGGCCGCCGCTCCCCTCCTACGCTCTGGTGGCGAACTCGTAGTCAGCGCCGCCCCCGACGCCACACCCAGGTCATCTGAACTTCTGGCGGCCCACGGCCGCACCCCAGACCAACTGACCTCCACATCCCCTAAGTTTCACCGCTCCACCCGAACAAGATGATGTTTCACATGAAACATTGAGCGAGGGGTGCTTGATACGAGGTTGAGGGTGAGGGAGAATTCTCCAAGTGTCTATTGGCGAAATACATTCATCTGGGCCGTGCCGTGTGATCGCGGTCGCCAATCAAAAGGGCGGGGTTGGGAAAACCACGACAACCGTCAACCTCTCTGCATGCCTTGCTGATATCGGCAACCGGGTATTGGTGATTGACCTGGATCCGCAGGCCAACGCCACCACCGGCCTGGGAATCGATCCGTTTTCCGGTGGTGTGTCCACCTATGACGTCTTGCTGCAAAACGGGAGTTTGCGGGACAGCATTGTTCCGACTCAGGTAAAGAACCTGTGGGTGTCACCATCCACCTTGGATCTTGCTGGCGCCGAGATAGAACTTGTGCCCGCATTCAACCGGGAGCGGAGGCTGGACTCTGCCGTGTCCACCGTGTACGGCGAATTCGACTTTGTCTTTGTGGACTGTCCTCCATCGCTCGGCTTGCTCACCGTCAATGCGATGGCTGCCGCCCGCGAGGTCATGGTCCCGATCCAATGCGAATACTACGCCCTGGAGGGCCTTGGTCAGCTGATGCGGAACATCGAACTGGTCCGCACCAGTCTCAACAGCGACCTGGAGATCTCCCTCATTGTGCTTGTGATGTACGACGGTCGCACCAAGCTGTCGGCTCAAGTGGCATCGGAGATCCGCAGCTACTTTGGCGACAAGGTGTGTCACCAGATGATTCCCCGGAATATTCGCCTGGCAGAAGCACCTTCATATGGGGCTCCGGTCACCGTCACTCATCCAAGGTCAAGAGGAGCGCTGGCCTACCGTGAACTAGCCAAGGAGGTAGCTGATGGCACGCTCGCCAGGGTTGGGTAGAGGACTTAGTGCTCTCATTTCCGACTCTTCTGCGACGACCGATGGGGTGCGCTCATCCTCATTCTTGGAACTTCCCCTTGATGCCATCTCGGTGAACCCCTACCAGCCCCGGGATAAGTTCGACCAGGCGGCACTGAATGTGCTGACTGAGTCGATCCGCGAGGTCGGCGTGCTTCAGCCGGTGCTGGTCCGCCCCTCTGCAAACGGCAAATACGAACTGATTGCCGGCGAGCGCCGCTGCCGAGCGGCAAGGCAGGCAGGACTTGACCGGATTCCCGCGGTTGTCCGCACTGCGGAGGACGCCGATGCTCTAGAGCAATCCCTGCTGGAGAACCTGCATCGCGAAGACCTGAACGCCGTTGAAGAGGCAGCTGCGTGTCAGCAGTTGATTGAGGAGTTTGGATTCACCCAGGAAACCGTGGCCAAACGGCTGGGCCGAAGTCGGTCGGCGGTGGCCAACACGGTGCGTCTATTGCAGCTCCCCGACGAGGTCAAGGCAATGGTTGTCGACGGCTCACTTTCAGCTGGCCATGCTCGGGCCCTGCTTGGTGTCTCCAACAAGCAGCGCTTGATCAAGCTGGCCAAGAAAGCGGCGGCAGAGGGCTTGACGGTGCGAATGGTGGAACAAGAGGCTCGGGGAGTCTCACCGGCGGCCAAGAAAACGAAGCAGCCGACGCCAGGTTCGGGCGGCGCCGACAGGGGAGCGGCGGTGCTGGAACTGGAGGGCCTGTTGAGCGACCACCTTGACACGAAGGTGGATGTGACGCTCGGCAAGGGTCAGGGAAAACTGGTGATTCAGTTTGCCGACCTGGACGATTTGGAGCGGATCTATCGGGTGATGCTCAAGGCTTGATCAAGCAGGCCTGGTGGCCCAGCGGGCCAGGCTGCCTTCGATGGATCGGGCCAGGGGGGAGAGACGGGCTTGCACGAGGCCGGGGGGGCCGATGAGGCATTGGACTGCAGTCATGCGGGTGTGGCGTAACACGGGCAATCGCATTCCCCGCACGTCAGCCTCGTCGATGCCCAAGGCAGCAGGGAGCCGTTGGCCCAGGATGCTGGCCAATCGGTGGCCGCCAGGGGAGACGAATCCCTCAGTGGCAAAGTAAGCCACCCTGCATTGTTTTTCTTCTGAGGGGAGCAGCCCCAAATACACGTCCACGGTCAGGCGGTTGGCCTCGTCGGCTCGCTCAACTTCGGGCCAGTTGGCGATCTCGCTCACAGTGGCGCCCGATCGACGCAAACCGGTGGCCAACTCGCCGGCCACCGCGGCCATGGTGCTCGTTGATGCAATCATGATGTGGCGTTCGGTCAGTCGCCGGGTAGCCCCCTGGAGTTTTGCTCGCTCTCGAACCGCGGCCACTGTTGCCGGCGTCACTCTGGCTGACATGCGCTCAAGCGAGGCGGTCGTGTCCTCTCCGCATACGGCATCGGCTATCAGACCGCTGTTGACCTGGAACTCCTTTACTGCATCAGCAGTGTTGGGTCCGAAAATGCCGTCCACCCGCCCGGCGTCAAAGCCCAACGAGCCCAGGCGCAGCTGCAACTCGGCGACGTCGTCTCCTCTCAGCATCGGTTGGCTCAAGTACAGGTTTCGATCGCCCAGTGACCAATTGGCCTCTTGCAACGCGATCCAGGTGTGCGGGCCGCAGATCCCGTCGACGGTTAGGCCCCGACTGGCTTGGAAATCCGCGACGGCTGCGGCCGTTGAAGCATCAAAGCTCCCGTTGGCTGCGAGTGCGAGGGCGAACCCAGCTGTTGCCAACTGCTGCTGCAAGAGAGCGACGTCTTCGCTCTCGTCTCCTCGTTTCAAGGTGGGGAGTTGGGTATCGGCCAAGATCGGTGCTCCTGCTAGAACCCCCCCAGCCTATGAGTATGGGTTAGAAGGCGACTTCGCCGATCTCCTGAAGCAGTTGCTGCTTGCCCTTGGCCCCGACGATCCGCTTGGCTGGCTCTCCGTCTTTGAACACGATCAGTGTGGGAATGCTCATCACCTGATAGCGAAGGGCTACGTCTTGAGCGTCGTCGACGTTGAGCTTGGCCACGTTGATCACACCGGCCTTTTCCACCGCGATCTCATCGAGGATCGGGGCGATCATCTTGCACGGGCCGCACCACTCGGCCCAAAAGTCGACGACAACCGGCAGCTCCGCGCTGCCGATCACCTCATCAAAGGTTTCGTTGGTGAGGGTGGTGATGCTCCCAGCCATATCTTGGGATCCCTTCGGTTGAATGACCGGCGATAAACCGCCGGTGGTGGTTTGCTGCGGTCGAGGAGTGGTCAGCCTATCAGCGGCTTTCGGGGTTAACCGTGTCCAGCCGATTCGAGCCACCGCTCGGCGTCGATGGCGGCCATGCAGCCTGAACCGGCGGCGGTCACCGCTTGGCGGTACACGTCGTCTTGCACGTCGCCGCAGGCGAAAACGCCCTCGATGTCGGTGTGGCTGGAGTCGGCTTCGGTTACCAAGTACCCGTTCTCCTTGCGCTTCAGCTGCCCTTCGAACAGGTCGGTGTTGGGCCGGTGGCCGATGGCGATGAACAGGCCGGTCACGTCCAGCATCGAGGTTTCTCCAGTGACGGTGTTCTGCACATCGACGCCGGCAAGCTTGACCTCGCCTCGGATATCAGTTATCACACTGTTCCAAAGGAACTCGATGCGGTCGTTGGCGAACGCCCGATCCTGCATTATTTTGGAAGCCCGCAGCTCGTCTCTTCGATGGATTACTGTGACTTTCGATGCAAAACGAGTCAAAAAGGTGGCTTCCTCCATGGCTGAGTCGCCACCACCGACCACGGCGATGTGCTGATCTCGGAAGAAAAAGCCATCGCAGGTGGCACATGTGGACAGGCCGTGTCCGATCAGCCGCTCCTCGGCCTCCAATCCCAGCATGAGCGATTGAGCCCCGGTGGACACGATCACCGCCCAGGCCCGGTAGGTGGGCTCGGGGGCATTCGGATCGCCCACCCAAACGCCGTGCGGAGGGCCCGACAGATCAACCCGGCTGACTTTCTCGGTGAGCATCTCGGCGCCGAACCGCTGGGCCTGTTCCCGGAACTTGATCATCAATTCTGGGCCCATAACCCCGTCGGGAAATCCGGGGTAGTTCTCCACGTCGGTGGTGAGCATCAGCTGGCCGCCCGGCTGGTCGCTGGTGGAAGAGGGCTCGCCTTCGATCACCAAGGGAGCGAGGTTGGCCCGGGCTGAGTAGACGGCTGCGGTCAGCCCGGCCGGCCCTGAGCCGATAATGATGACGTTGCGGATGCCTTGATCAGTCATGAGGAGGGCCGCTTTCGCCAGGCCAGCGCGCCCAGCGACACGAACACCAAACCGAGGATGCCGTGGGCGGCCCAAGCTCGTCCGGTGGCGATCTCCAAACCTCGCACCGCGGCGATGATGCCCAACACCAGCACGATAAGCAGGGGAAATACCGCGAAAATAAGGTAGGCCAACAGGCGGCTGAAGTTGACCACCGGCCCGGTGGTCACATCGCGGACCTTGTCCACGGCATTGACGACGGCACCGGTGGCCTGCTCGGTCCAGTTATCAGACAACCCCAGAACAGAGGCGGTTGTGGGTTCTTCCTTGGGCTCAGCGGTGTCGGCCATGGAGGTTCAGACTACCGCCGAGTTGGTTGAAATCGGATATTGGGGGGAGGGGGCGAGGGCTATTCGGACCAGTCGAGGAAGGTGTGCGAATTGAGCAGCTCACATTCGGGGGGCGGAGTTGTTTCTGTGAGCTGCAAGTCGCTCCCGCTGAAGTAAACCGAAACCTGGACTTCGGCTTCGTCCACCACTGCGTCAAATCGGGCCAGCAGTTCGAGCCCCTCGTCGGGGAACAACGGGCAGCCCATGAGATCAATGGCACCAGCATCCTCGGGTCGGTCAAGCCCCTGAGAATCAGGCTGCCCTTCTGCAAGCAGCATGGCGTAGTCGGCGAGATCGGCGGCGGTTTCAAACACCAACGGGGCTTCGCCCGCTATCGGTGCAATTTCTGCTTCGTCGGCCATCATCAATTCAGATTCAGGTTCGGGTGCAGCGGCCTCGGCGTCGGCGTAGCCGTCGTCCATTGGGGCATCGTCGAGGTCCATGGCCATTTCTTCAGCCATTGCCTCTTCGGCGGGGGCCTCCATGGGGGCCTCGGCGCCGTCGGATTGGGGCGCTGATTCAGCCATATCC
>VYDF01000235.1:13230-15296 GCA_009843565.1 Acidimicrobiia bacterium
GCCATATCCATCGCCGGTCCGTCGTCCATGGCGGGGGCTGGTCCCGATTCTTCTGCCACCATCATGTCGTCGTCACCGCGGTCGGCCTGGTCGAAGAGGGTGACGCCGACCACGGCAATGGCGGCAACCACGGCGGCCGCGGCCAGAATCACCCTGGCCTGTGGGGGAACGTCCCGCAACCGGCGCCGGGCCTTCTCCAGCGACACCACCGGAGCGCGGTGGTCCAGAGCCTGGGCGATCATCTGATCCCGCACCTCGTCGGAGGGAAGCTCGACCGGGGTGGCCATCAGATCATGAACCGCCCGGAGCTCCTCCACCAGCTCTTGCAATCGGGGATCGCTTTCCACCACGGCGGCCTCTTCTGGCGTGGCCTCCCCGTCCAGGTAGGCGGAGGCCAGCTCGTCCATCTGCTGTGGAGTCATCTCGCCGCGCTCGTCGCTCATGGTTGCTCCCCAGTGTGACGTTGGCCGGGGTCGTCTGGGTTCCCGCTCATCACCTCGGCCAGGCGTCGGCGCCCTCTAGAGATGCGAGATCTCACCGTTCCCGGGGGAATGTCCAACTCTTGGGCGATCTCCTCGTAGTTCATGCCCACCTGGTCGCACAGCACCAGCGGCACCCGGAATGTCTCGGGAAGCTGGGCCAGGGCTGATTCAACGTCGATTCGATCGGCCACCGCATCGGCCACCGGCCGCTCAGCGGCAGCCAAGGGCTGTTCCTCCACCGCGGTCGGCACCGGCCGCCGACCCCGGCGCCGCAATTCGTCTAAACAGGCGTTGACCACCACCCGGTGCATCCAGGTGGTGAACTTGGATCGCCCGTCGAAGCGGTCAATGCGCCGCACCAAGGTGATGAGCGCCTCCTGGGTGGCATCCAGCGCGTCGGCCTCGTTGCCGGCCAGCCGCCGGCAGATGGCGTACACCTGGTTGTAGTGCCGCCGCAGCAGAGCATCGAACGCGGCCTGGTCGCCCCTTTGGGCTTTCTTCACCAGCTCTGTGTCGTCGCCCGCACCTCTGATGCTCTGAGGGTACCCACCCGCAGCCCAAATCTCGTTGATCACTCTGGGAACTCATCGGGCTTGGCCTTCGTCATAATTGTCACCACTCACGGGGGAGGAACACCATGTCCGACGTCAACCGCACTCCAACCAGAACTCGACGGCGCACGTTCGGTTTCATGCTGCTGGCGGTGCTCAGCGCATTCTTCGTGTTGTTCGGCGCATGCAGCGCGGGCAACGACGACGACATGGACGCACCCGCTGATGACATGGGCGCACCGGCAATGGTGGAAAGCAGCTCGTCGGATTTGGCGCTTCCAGAACCTCAACCAGCAGAAGAGGCAATGATGGAGGAGAGTGCCGAAGTCGAGTTCGACGCCTCCGACGACAGCGGGCTGGCCGTGCCCACTGCCCTCACCCCCGCCGACTTGGGCCGCGACATCATCTATACCGCCGATATCTCTGTGCAGGCCGATGACGTGGAGGCAGCCAGCCGGGAGGCGGTGTCCATCGTGCAGGGCCTGGGCGGCATCGTGTTCTCCCAAACCACCCGCACCGAACCTCGGCCCAGCACCGAAATCACCTTCAAGGTGCTGCCCGCCGACTTCTCAACCGCCCTCGAACGGCTGTCGGGGGTGGGCAAGCTGGTCGACCAGCACATCCGCTCCGACGACGTGACCGAGATCATCGTCGATCTGCGAAGCCGCATCATCACCGCTGAAGCAAGCGTGGACCGCCTGCGGAACTTCCTCCAAGAGGCCACCGACCTCGAAGACGTGGCCGAGCTCGAGCGGGAGCTGCTGGATCGGGAGACCACCCTGGAGCGGCTGCGGGGACAGCTCCGCACCCTGCAAGACCAGGTTGATCTGGCCACCATCACCTTGGCCATCACCCAGTCGCCCACTGTGTTGCCCGACACCGGAATCTTGGTTACCGCCTGGGTGTCCGAAGACGCCTCAGACCCGTGCCTGGGGGTGCAGAACATCACCGTGGAGCCCGACGCCGAGGTCTATCTCTGCCTCGAAGTGGAGAACACCGGCACCCCCGCGCTCACCGACGTGGAGGTGAGTAC
>VYDF01000162.1 GCA_009843565.1 Acidimicrobiia bacterium
TAGCCCCGGTGCATGTAGCCCATGATGGGCTCGGCTTCCACCACTTGCTCGCCGTCGAGGCGGGCCACCAGCCGCAGCGTGCCGTGGGTGGCCGGGTGCTGGGGTCCGATGTTGAGGGTCATGCCCTCGGTCTCGATCTCCACGTTCAGCCGGGCGTCGGCCGCCTGGGTGGCCACGTAGGCCATCTGCTGGCGCTGGTCGGCGCCTACTGCGGTCACTCGTCCTCCTCGCCGGGGAACAATTCCACGTCCACGATGCCGGGCCACGGCTTAACCCGCCGGGCCAGCAGCGGAAAGTCCTTGCGAAGCGGGGTCCCCTCAAACTCGCCGGGCAGGTAGATGTGGCGGAGATCGGGATGGCCGTTGAAGTGGATCCCGAACATCTCCCAGGCCTCGCGCTCGTGCCAATTGGCCCCAGCGAACACTGGGATGAGGGTATCGATGCTCAGATCGTCGTCGGGCAGGTCGGCCTTGATGGTGATGCCCAGGTGCTCGGTGACCGAATAGAGGCGCATCACCATCTGGAACCGGGTCTCGCCGCCGGCGTGGCCCTGCTCCATGGGATCGGCAGGTTTGGGCTGAGGGTTGTCCTCTTGGGCGTCCATGTCCCGCCCGTAGGGGGAGGGGAGCCAATCGATAGCCGACAGCCAGTCGAAGAATTGGCAGCCGAGCTGGTCGCGGGCGGCGGTGGCCGCATCGGACCACGAGTCGCGGGTCACCCTCACCCACAGATCGCTGCCCGGAATGATGTGGTGCTCCACGTAGCCTTCGCCCAGTGCATCGGCCAACTGGGCAGCCCAGGCTTCCCGGTGCTCGTCGGGCTGGGATTCGGCTTCGGCCGCGGTATCAGTGTCAGTCGACGACAATTGGGTCACCTCGCCACCGGACAGCCGGGTCCTCGTTCATGATGCGCTCTTGAAGCAGCACGATGCCCTCGAGCAAGGCTTCGGGCCGGGGCGGGCAGCCGGGCACATACACGTCCACCGGAATGACCTGGTCGACGCCCTTGGTCACCGAATAGGAGTCCCAGTACGGGCCTCCGCAATTGGCGCAGGAACCCATGGAGATGACGTATTTCGGGTCGGGCATCTGCTGGTAGAGGCGGAGAATGGACGGGACCATCTTGTCGGTGACGGTGCCCGAGATCACCACGAGGTCGGCCTGCCGGGGGCTGGCGGGAAACGGAATCACACCGAGGCGCATGACGTCGTAGCGGGGCGAGCCGATCACCGCGCCCATCTCGATGGCGCAGCAGGCCAGGCCCCACTGGTACATCCAGATGGAGTACTTCCGGCCAAGATTGAGCAGCATGGTCAGGGGTTTTGGAGCTTTCCCGCTGGCGACCAGTCCCACTGCCTACCTCAGATCCACCGAAGAACGCCCTTTCGCCAGGCGTACACCAAGCCCAGCGCAAGGATGAAGATAAAGATGGCCATCTCGACCAACCCGAACGTTCCGTAGGCCTCCAACCGGGTGGCCCAGGGGAAGATGAACACCGCCTCCACGTCGAACATCACGAACAAAAGGGCGAACACGTAGTAGCGGATGTTGCTCTGCGACCAACCCATGCCCACGGGGTCGACGCCGCTCTCATAAGTGATGTACTTCTGGGGCTGCGATCTGGTGGGCCGCAGCAGACTTCCGAGCCCCAGCATCCCGAACACCAACGCGCCAGCCAGCACGAGGAATAAGACGACGAGGAGGTAGTCGCGGAGGAACTCCGACACGGCTCGAAGGTTACCGATGGGGTTTTCTGCGGGCCAAGACGTACTTAGGGGGCAGGGATAAAGGCCGCGGCAATAACCCCAGGTCCGGCGTGGGTGCCCACAACAGGGCCGATGAGGGTCACCGTCAACGGACTTTGGGCGGGGGCGTCGCCCAGGCTGGCAGTGAATGCGTCGATGTCATCGGCCGCACCGTGGGCCAAGGCCAATTGCTCCAATTCTCCGGCTTCGGCCACTTGCTTGGTCAGCCAAGTGCGGGCCTTGCCTCTGGTTCGCTGCTTGCCTGCCTCCTCCACGACCCCTGAGGTGAGATCTAGACAGGGTTTGATCGACAGGGCGCTGCCCAAGAGGGCCTGCGCGGTGCCGATGCGCCCCCCCTTCTTGAGATTGTCCAGGGTGTCCAGCACGGCATAGATGAAAACCCGGTCTTTCAGTTGGGCCAGCTGGGCCTCGATCTCATCGGCGCTGCGACCGGCTTTAGCAGCCGCGGCCGCGGCCTTGACCATGAGGCCCAGCCCTACTGAAACCTTGCCGGAGTCCACCACCCGGACGTCGACCTCGCCTGCCAAAGCTCGAGACGCATTCTGAGCCGATTCCCCGGTGGCCGAAAGGGCGAATGACAGGTTGACGCAAACCACCGCATCGGCCCCGCTGGCGGCCAGTTCCCGGAACACAGTCTCAAACGCGCCGGGTGCCGGGGCGGCGGTAGACGGCAGTTCATCGCTGGCTGCCATCTTGTCGTAGAAGCCATCGGCCGACAGATCTTGGCCGTCGGTGAACTCCTCGTCGCCGAAGCGGATGGTGAGCGGGACCACGGTGATCTGGTAGCGCTCGATGTCGGCGGCGCTGAGATCGCAGGAGCTGTCGGTCACGATGCGAACTGCCATGGCCAGACCCTACTCCGCAGGCTGAGTTTTGGGGCGATGGCGAGACCACCAGCTTCGAGCCCACCACACCATGAGGATGGCCAGTGCCGCGGCCGCGATCCCCACTCCGGTGCCCGACAAAGAGGTTGCCCGCACCGTCAGCTGGGACTCGCCCAGAGCCAGCAGGCCGGTGGGCGAGTTGACGCTGATCTCCAACACGGCGTCGCCTGAGGTCTTGGCCCGCACTGCTACCTGGACCTGGTTGACGCCGGGGGACAGGCGCCAGAGCAGGGAGTCGCCGTCGGGGAAGTCCAGCTTGTCGCTGTTGAGGTCTAAGCGGACGATGACATCGTGGTTGAGGCTGTTGCGAATGAGCATCGGAATGCTTCCCGAGCGGCTGGTCAGGGTGATCCGCTGCTGACTCGGGGGCTCGATGGCGGCCACGGTGTCCCGCACGGTCTGGGCGACCACGGCCAGATAGGCGTCTCGCTGGGTCTCGATGAGGCCATAGGCCCCCGACAGGAGCAGAGCCCGTTCCAAGGTTTCGATCAGCTGTCGCTCGGGGGTGCCCACGGTGGCGATCGGGTCCACCATGTTCTGGTACGACCGGGCGATTGCCTGGCCGACGGTCAAGGCGGCCTTGTAGTCCTCCCCGAATCCGTTCTCCTCAGCGGGGCGTACCTCTCGGAGGGTGTCCGGCTCGAGCCTCTCGACAATCGTGGCGGGATCGATGGACGAGAGGATGGGGCTGGCGCTGATCTCGTCCAGCAGCACCCCCAGCCCAGTTGAATCCGACAGTGAGGCCAGAGGCGGTGCCAGCACGATTCCTCGGAGCCTCTGGGGGTCTTCAAACCAGCGGACGGCCAGGTCGGCCAGTACCAAATAAGGAGCGGTTTTGGTGCTGCCAGCTCGGGTGAAATGAGCGGTCACGCTGCTGTCGATGGCTACCGCCGGAGCCGGTTGGTCGAATGCGGGAAGCAGGAACGATGTCTTGGCCAGCGTGCCGACCAGTTCATCAGCGGGATTGAGCAGGGCATCGGGAACTAGCACCAGCTCTACCTGTTCTCGTTGAAGCCGTTGGAGCAACTCGGGAGATGCCGACGTGGTGAGCACCATGATGGTGCGATCGGGCTGAGAGCCGAGATACTCGTCCACCACCGCAGCCCCCGCCTCGATCTGCCAGCCGATCTGGAGACTGAGGTCTTGGTCGATCCACGCATCGCTGTCGAGGGGGACATAGGTGTTGCTCGCGATCTGGCGGCCGATCGTGGCTTGTTGGAGTCGGGCCAGCAGCTGGGCGTGCTCGGGCCGGTCGCTGATGGCCAGGGCGTCAATCAGATGAGGGTCGAGCGAGACCGTGGCCAAAATCTGGGGGCGAACCCGAGGGTCGAGCACGTCGGCCAGCACTTGCAGGCTCTGGCCGGTAGGGCCCAGATCCACGTTGCCTTCTTGGTCGACGGCTGGGGGTCCACTCACCGATAGCACAGTGCTCACTAGCAGCGGGGGCTGGTTGGAGTCGGACGGTGGGGTGCGAACCAGGAACGTGTGGACGGTGTCGAGTCGAATGCCGTCGGAATTCCGAAGAACGAGGCTCACCGGGTACACCCCTTCGGCGGGCAGCGGGAGAAGCAGCTGATCGGGAGTCTCTGTTTCACGAGCCTGGCCGGTGGTGGTGGCTATTCGCAGTGATGCCACCCCGTCGGCATCGCGCTGGGGGACGGCTAGCTGGGAGAACCGGTGCAGAAGTGGTCCGGTCGACGGCGCAGCCAATCGATCCAGGAACGCGGATCGAGACCGGATGGGGCCCCCGACGTTGATGTCAACGGTGGATTGATCGGGGGCGTCTATGAGGCGGAAGGAGATCTGGAAGAAATCCTCTTCGGCGATCCACATGCTCTGGTTGACCAACTCGATGGAGGGAGCTTCGGTCTCCGAGACGCCGTCGTCGCTCTGGGCGGCCGCGGCGGAGATCATCAGGGCAGGCGCGGCGAAGAATACAAACGCCGCCGCCAGTGCCAGCCGCTTGCTTCCCGGGCGGGGGCTCTGCCGACTAAGGCGCACTGGTCTCCAACTCCAGAACTTGCAGGCCGGGAGGAATCGGCTCGAAACCCAGTCGCTCATACAGGCGCAGGGCACCGGTGTTGTGCTGAGGCGTGTTGACCCAGGCTTGGGTAGCGCCCCAGCGGGCCATCCACATCAGCCCGTCGATAACCAGAGCGGTTCCGGCTCCCTGGCCTTGCTGGCTGGGCGAGATTGCCAATCGCTGTAGATATCCCGACGGGCCGCTGCGCCCGGAAATGGCGTATCCGGCTAGGGCGCTGTCGGAGTTTTGACGGGCCACGCGAAACCTTCGGAAGGGGGTAGCTCGGAGCGCTTCTTGCAGTCCGATTGGGTCTAGTTGCCAAAAAGGCTCGAAGGCGGCGTGGTCCACAGCCAGAACAGAGGGGCGATCCCGGCGGCGGGCCCGTCGGAGGGCAACGGCTCCGTTTCGCCCCAGGAGTTCCGATTGAGTCGGGCGGGATAGCAAGGCCAGCTGTTGGATGGGTTGGAATCCGGCTCGAAGGAACGGCTCGGCCTCGATATACGAAAGGGCCGAGGTCCGGATTCGGAGATAGCCCTGGGCTGTCGCAGATTCAATCGAGGCGGCAACGGCAGCATCTGAGACTGCCGAACCGGAGCTCAACAGGATGAGCAGGCCTGTCCCCGTTTCGCTGGCCCAGGGTCTGAGCCGCAGGCGGTGGTTACCGAGTCGGAGCGTCACAGACTTCTGCCCCGACCGTCGGCCCAACATGCCACTGAGGCTACGCGGTATCGGTTGGTGTCGGGGTTCTGGGCGGGCGCGTTACCGTGGGGCTGTGTCGGTTGTGTGGATCACCGATGATCGTTTCCTCGATCACGACACCGGGCGCTCTCATCCGGAACGGCCGGCCCGACTCCGAGCCGTGGTCGATGGGATGCAACGGGCCGATCTGGCTGACGCTCTGATTCCAACCGAGCCCCGTTCGGCTACCGACGACGATCTCCTGTCTGTTCACGACGCGGCAGTGCTCGACTTGGTGCGCCGGGTGGCACAAGCGGGGGGAGGTCGTTTAGACCCCGATACGGCTATGGCCCCCGAGTCGGAGGCCGCGGCTCGACTCGCCGCGGGGGCGGGGTTGGCGGCTATCGACGCTCTGGACGACGGGGTGGCCGACGCCGCATTCTGCGCCGTGCGCCCGCCGGGCCACCACGCCACTCCGGCGCGCTCGATGGGGTTCTGCCTGTTCAACAGTGCCGCGGTGTGCGCCCGGGCACTGGCCGATCGAGGCGAGCGGGTGCTGGTGGTGGACTATGACGCCCACCACGGCAATGGCACCCAAGACGTGTTCTGGGAAGACGGCCGGGTGATGTTCGTGTCGTGGCACCAGTACCCGTTTTATCCCGGGACCGGCGGGCTGTTGGAACGGGGCGCGGGGGCAGGTTTGGGCACCACCATCAACCTCCCCATGCCGATGGGTGCGACCGGCGACGCCTATCGACGGAGCTGGGATGAAGCGGTGCTGCCCGCAGTGGAGGGGTTCCAGCCTGACTGGTTGGTGCTGTCGGCCGGATTCGACGCCCACCGTGCCGACCCGTTGACCAACTTGGGCTTGTCCGCTGGGGACTTCGCCGATCTGACCGAGGCGGTCATCAGCGTGGTGCCCCCCGGTAGGCGCATTGCGTTCTTGGAAGGCGGCTATGACCTCGATGCCCTGGCCGACTGTGCCGCCGCGGCAGTGGCCGTCTTGGCCGGCACAGCCTGGCGACCGGAGCCGGCCACGGGGGGAGGCCCAGGCGGGGAGGTTGCGGCCGCCGCAGCCGCATTGTTGCCATGAGCCTGGAACGCCTGGCGGCCGTTCGCGAGGAAGCCCGCGAGCTGGCCGACCTGTTTGCCGCTGATGGCTACCGGGTCTACCTGGTGGGCGGGATTGTGCGCGACGCCATGCTGGGTTTGCCCCTGGACGCAGCCTTCGACCTGGATCTCACCACCGACGCCCAACCGCCCGCGGTGAAATCGATCTTGGATGGTTGGGCCGACACCTTGTGGACCCAAGGGGAGCGGTTCGGAACCATCGGCGCCCGCCGAGGCAACCGCCGGATCGAGATAACCACCCACCGCACCGAGCGGTACCAGCCCGGTTCTCGCAAGCCCGACGTGGCTTTCGCCGACGCTATTGAGGCCGATCTCTCCCGCCGCGACTTCACCATCAACGCAATGGCCGTCGAACTGCCCGACGGCGACCTGGTTGATCCCTTCGGTGGGGTCGCCGACTTGGCTGGCCGACGTCTCCGCACCCCCCTGGACCCCGAGGCAACGTTCAGCGACGACCCCCTGCGCATGCTGCGGGCTGCTCGGTTCTTGGCTCAGTTCGAGCTCTCTGCCGAACCGCCGCTGGTGGCTGCCACGGCTGCGATGGCCGATCGGCTCAGCATCGTGGCCGACGAGCGGATACGCGACGAGCTGGACCGGCTGCTTGCGCTGCCCAACCCTCTTCCGGGTTTCAGCCTGATGTTCGAGACCGGTCTAGCGGAGCGGGTGTTGGGCGTTGCCGGGGATGGCTCCTCAGCCCTGGAGCGAGTGAGCCGGGCCGGCCAGGATCCAATAGCCCGGCTAGCCGCGCTGCTGGCCGATGTGGATACGCCCGCCGACGCGCAATCAGCGTTGTCGGAGCGGCGAGCGCCTACCGCGGTCAGCCGGGCGGTCTTTGCCGTTTTGACTGCGGCTGGCCAGGCTGTCGACCATCCCCCCCGGACGTTGCCCGAGTTGCGGCGTTGGGTGGTCGATTCCGGGGACTATGTGGGTCAGGCGATGGCGGTGGCCTCAGTTTTGGGCGCGGCGAGCTCGCTGGCCGCAGATGTCGATGCGCTAATGGAGACTGAGCCAGACCTCCTTGGTCCCCCCGTGCTCGACGGTGAGCAGATCATGGCCTTGCTTGGCCTACAACCCGGACCCGAGGTCGGCGCGGCCGTCGAAGAACTCCGCCGCCTCCGCTTGGATTCCGGCCCGCTCAGCCCTGAGGAGGCCCGGGAGCACCTGCTGAGATGGTTTGCTAGATGACCTCGCCTCGGGCGTAGGCCTCGACCAGCTCTCGGGCCACTTCGTCGCGGTACTGAATGGGCGGGCTCTTCATGAAGTAGGCCGACGGGCCGAGCAGTGGGCCGCCGATACCGTGGTCTAAGCCGAGCTTGGCGCAGCGCAGGGCGTCGATGATGACGCCGGCGGAGTTGGGGGAGTCCACCACTTCCAGCTTGAGGTCGATGTTGAGGGGGACGTCCCCGAAGCCCCGGCCTTCGAGGCGGATGTGGGCCCACTTACGGTCGTTCAGCCACGGGACGTGGTCGCTGGGGCCGATGTGCACGTCATCGGCGGCGATGCCCTTGTCGAGCTGGCTGGTGACCGACTGCGTCTTTGAGATCTTCTTGGACACCAGCCGGGATCGCTCCAGCATGTTCATGAAGTCCATATTCCCGCCGAAGTTGAGCTGGTAGGTGCGGTCGAGCTCCACCCCTCGGTCCTCATAGAGCCGGGCCAGCGTGCGATGCAGAATCGTGGCGCCCACTTGGCTCTTGATGTCGTCGCCCACCACCGGCACACCGGCGTCGGTGAAGCGCTGGCCCCACTCGGGATCGGAGGCGATGAACACTGGGATGGCGTTCACGAAGGCCACGCCGGCTTCGAGGCAGCACTCGGCGTAGTAGCGCTGAGCTTCCTCAGAGCCCACCGGCAAATAGGAGATGAGCACGTCGGCCCCCGCTTCCCGCAGGGCCTCGGCAACGTCCACCGGCTCGGCCGGAGATTCCTCGCACTGGGTTCGGTAGTACTCGCCGAATCCGTCCAGGGTGGGGGCCCGCTGTACCCGCACCCCTAGTTCGGGAACATCGCAGAACTGCACGGTGTTGTTGGGTTCGGCCCCGATGGCCTTGCCCAGATCGAGGCCGACTTTGGAGGCGTCCACGTCGAAGGCCGCCACCGGCTCGACGTCGCTGATGTGGTAGCCCCCTAGCACCACGTGCATCAGACCGGGAACGTGGTCGTCGGGTTCGGCGTCGGCGTAGTAGTACAGCCCCTGCACCAAGGAGCTGGCGCAGTTGCCGACGCCGGCGATGGCGATGCGGATGGGATTGCTCATTGTGGTTGCCCTCCCTGGGGGAAGTCGGATCGATCATCGTCGATCATGGGGTCGGTTGATTCGGAACTCGGCCGGTTGCTGCGCTCGTCGGCGATCAGCCGGTCGAGCCAGACCAAGTCGTGTTCGAGGCGCTCCTGGTCTCTTTCGAACAGGGAGCGCACGTAGGGATCGGTGGTTTGCACAGGATCGCGGCGGGCCATGGCTTGGAGGCTCACCAAGTGGGCCCGGCGCAGCTCGAAGAGCGCCAGCCGCCTGTCGGGAGGCAGAAAGCGGCAGAACGCCAGTTGCAAGCGGAACCGGCGCTCGTTGTTGGCGTCTTCTTGGAGCAGCTCCAAGAGGTAGGACTCGCCGGCCTCGGTGATGTGGTACACCTTGCGGGTTCGGCCTGATTTGGACTTGGTGCTGCGCTTTCGGCTGCGACGAGCCTGCCCCTCGGAAGTCTCATCATCGGTGATGAGCTCTGGGGCCACGGCGTTGGAACTCACCCAGCCGCGGCGCTCTAGGCGGGCTAGCGCGGGGTACAGGGCGCCGAAAGAAGTGGAGTATCCGCCAACCAGCGACTTGAGGCGCTTGTTCAGCTCGTAGCCGTGAAGATCGCCCTCTTTGAGCAACCCGAGCACCGCGAGATCCAACATTGGACCGCGATTATATCGATTCGCTATATCGTTTCAACTCGTTGCTGCGTTACATCTGCCGATATTGAGTCAGCTATTAGCTGAACAAGGCGACAGAGATGTCCTCGGGGCCGCGGATTGACCGGGGATCGTGGGGGGCGGGGTCGGAATTGGGAATGGTCACGGAGTGGTCGGTGATGTAGTTGCGGTGGTCGATCGCCCACTCCCCGTCACGGCGAGACCACTGGTCGACGTAGCGCCCGCGGCTGTAGATGTCGGCGACATCGGCACTGTCGCCGAATGGCAGGGTGCGCAGCGCAACAGTCACATAGGCCTCGCTGACAGCTCGGTCACCGTCCACCTGGATCAACACGTTGGTGATCTGATGGCTATGGGTGGACATCGCGGCGTGGGCGGTCCACACCCAGTCCACGAATCCCCAGCCTGTTCCTTCGAAGATGTCCTCGCCGTAGTTGGCCGTCCCGTCCGGGTGCCAAACCTGGTAGGCCGCCTCCTTGTCCATGCGGTCAAGCGCTCGGCAGTAGCCGTAGATCACCTCGGTGATGGCCTGTTTGGCGGCCAGAGCCTCCAATGCGTCGGTGCTGATGGGATCAGTCATGGCTCTATTCTCTATCGCGGAAGCACCTCGGCGCTGATGAGATGATCGGCAGTTCAGTTGTTTATCGTTTGCCCCATGTCTGACCTGATCATCCGCGGCGGCAATCTGATCGACGGCACCGGGGCCCCGGCCCTACCCGCCGACGTGCGCATCATCGGAGGCGTTGTCACCGAAGTTGGTCCCAGTCTGACCCCCAATGGGGAAACCGAGCTGGATGCCGGCGGCTGCTACGTGGCCCCCGGGTTCATCGACTCCCACACCCACCTGGACCCGTCGATGTTCTGGGATCGCGGTTGCGACCCCATGCCCCAGCACGGGGTGACCACCGCGCTGATCGGCAACTGCTCGCTGTCGCTGGCCCCGGCCAAGCCCGAGCAGCTCGACGAGCTGATCGATGTGTTCTGCTACATCGAGGACATGCCCATCGCCGATTTCGAGTCGGGCATTCCCTGGACCTGGGGATCGTGGCGCCAATACCGCGACGCCATGAACCAGGGGGGCATCGCCCTGAACATGGCCTCGTTGATCGGCCACTCCATGCTGCGGATCTATGTGATGGGCGACGATGCTTGGGCCCGAGAGGCCACCGCCGAGGAAATCCAGGCCATGGCCGCTGAGATGACCGACGCCATGGAGGCGGGCTGCTTCGGCTTCAGCACGTCGTTCTTCGACTTGGACCGGCGCAGCCGCCCAGTGCCCAGCCGGCTGGCCTGTGATGGGGAGTTGAGCGCGTTGGCCGATGTGCTGGCCGCCGCCGGCCACGGCTTGGTTGAGTTCATCCCCAACCTCACCGGCGAGGATCCCGAGGCCGATATCCGCCGGATGGCCAGGGTGCTCGGCCCTCGAGGGGTGACCTCTATCTGGAACGGGATTTCCCACAGCGACATGGCCCCGCACCGTCCAGAGGAATACATGGCGTTCACCCAGGCGATTCGGGATGAGGGCTGCGACATGTGGCCCATCTCCTCGCCCCGCACCGTGGACCTCAATGTGAGCTGGGAGCAGACCATGGTGTTCATGATGCTCCCCAAAGGATGGAACCAGATAATGGGGGTCAAGGGGCAGGCCCGACAGGAGATGCTGGCCGATCCCGGCTGGCGGGAGATTGCCCGCAATGAGTGGGACGCCACCGAGAAGTCGCTGTTCCCCATCAACCGGCCCGACTTCGCGCGGTTCACCTCGGTGACCAGTCCTGACAACAAGGCCTGGCTGGGCCGGTCGCTGGCCGATTTGACCGAGGCTCGGGGTGGGCATCCCTCGGACGTATTTGCCGACTGGATTCTGGAGAACGACTTGGAGCCCGGCGTGGTGGCCATGGGGGTGAGCAACAGCAACACCGATGGCGTGGCCCAGATGATCTCCGACGACCGATGCCTGATCAGCGCCTCCGACGCCGGGGCCCATGTGCAGATGATGTGCGCGGCGGGCGATACCACCTTGTTGTTGACCCGCCATGTGCGAGACCGGGGCGACCTGGAGTTGGAGGAGGCGGTGTATGAGATCACCGGTCGCCAGGCCGAGATCTTGGGTTTCAACGACCGGGGCCGCCTGCTGCCCGGCTACGCCGGCGATGTGACGGTGTTCGACCTCGAAGAGCTGTCGTGGGACACCGACAGCTTTGTGTCCGACCTGCCTTCGGGTGCTCCACGGCTTCGCCGTCCGGCCGGCGGATACCGGGCCACCGCGGTCAACGGGGTGCTGACCCAGGTGGAAGGGTCGCTTACCGGTGCCAACCCCGGTGCGGTGCTCGACGCCAACACCTCGGAGCCAACCCGCTAGGGCGTCGCGGCAACCTTCAGGGGAAACAGCTCGCCCACGCGGTGGAAATCCTGGTCGGCGGTCAATACCTCTGATCCCGTTCGCAGCGCAATGTTGGCGATCATGCACACGATGTATCCCGGTGCGGCCACCCCGTTGGCTCGGCAGACCCGGTTGATGCGGGCCGCGCCCTCGAAATCGGAAGCCGGTTTCATGGCCAACCACGACACTGACGTCAGCAGGTTGTAGAGCCGTTGGTGGCCCCGGTCATCTGTGGTCCCTCCCAACACCTCCATGAGAACCGGTTCGGTGACGGCCACGCCGTGGCCGCCGTCGGCGATGAGCTGAGCTAGTCGGGCGTGAACCGGGGATTTGGTACCCCGGTCGTATTCCATCCACGCAGAGGTGTCGGCCAGGATCATGGCTGGGTTTCGAGCGGTTGGATGCCGGTGTCGGGTGGGATCTCGCCGATCAACTGGGCTCCCTGCATTCCCAGCATCTCTTGAGTGGTCAGAGGAAGTCCCGCGAGGCGGCTCAATGCAAGATGGACGGCCTCTGTCTTGGTACGCATTCCGTAGCGGCGCATGACGATGTCGATTAGCCGGTCGTCGATCTCGATATTGGTGCGGGTTCGGTCGTCCACTCGGCCATACTACACCTAATAGGTGTAGTACATGTATACATTGTGTATGCTGGTTAGAAGTCCTGGCCTCGGGAGGCGTTGTGGTCGCCCCAACCACCGGGGATGTAGCCGTCCATGGTCACTGACCGCTCCGTGAAGAGCCATTGCCCGTCCACCACCCCGTAGCGGTCGATGTAGCGGCCCCAGTGATCTAGGCCATGCTCCATGATCACGTGGTAGTAGCAGCGGCCTTTGGCCTCGGTAGGCGAGAGCAGGTCGATCTGATGGGTGGCGGTGTGGTGGCGGATGTACTTGGGGGTGCCGCCGCCAATCTGCGACAACGTGTCTTGGGCTCCGGTGAATATGGTGCGGATTTCGTCGATGCCGTACTTGTCGGGCTGGGTTGGCGTTCGCATGATCGCATCAGGGGCGAACAGGTCCATCACTTGGTCGAAGCGCCCCGAGTCGCCATTGGCGTTATACCGGGCCACCAGGTCTCGGATTGACTCCCGAGCGATCAATTCCCACTGCTCCATGACCCGACGGTACATCGTCTCGGCGCCATGGGGGCCGTTAGGGTGCGGGCGTGAGCGTTGACGACAGAACTCCGGTGCTGGTGGGGGTGGGGGCAGCTGCTCAGCGGCTAGACGATCCCACCGAGGCCAAGGAGGCAGTGGGGCTGATGGCCGATGCGCTGGTGGCGGCGGCGGATGATGCGGGGGCAGGCGGGCTGTTGGACCGCTTGGATCAGGTGAGGGTGACCCAGGGCACCTGGGGCTATGCCGATCCGGCTCGTTGGGTGGCTGATGCGGTAGGGGCGAACCAAGCCCGCAGCTATCTGGCCGACGTGGGCATCTTGCAGACCGCGGTGATGGGCGATGCGGCTGCGTTCATCGCGTCGGGCGCGGCTGATGTGGTGGCCGTGGTGGGCGGGGAGGCCAAGTTCCGGGGCTTGCGGGCATCGATCACCGGCGTCGAAGCTCCCGACACCGATCAGGGCGGGACCGAGCCCGATGATTTCGTCACCCCCCACGGCATGATCATCAGCCAGGCTGAGATCGACACCGGCCTGGTGATGGCCACCCACCACTACGCAATGATTGAGAACGCCCGCCGGTTCGCCGACGGCCAGACCATTGATGAACACCGCGACGAGGTGGCCGGCCTGTGGGCCCGCTTCGCCCAGGTGGCTGCGGCCAACCCCGATGCCTGGTTCCAGGACGGTTTGGATGCCGCCGCCATCGCCACTCCAGAAAACGGCAACCGGATGCTGGCCTGGCCCTACACCAAGTGGCACAACTCCCAGTGGAACGTGGATCAGGCTGCCGCGCTGATCTTCTGTTCGGCGGACACTGCCCGGGCGCTGGGAATCAGCTCGGATCGCTGGGTGTTTCCGTGGGCCGCCGCCGAGTCCAACCACATGGTGCCGGTAACCGAGCGACCCGAGCTGCATCGCAGTCCGGGCTTCGCCCACGCCGGCCGGGCAGTGTCCGACCATGTGAACCTGGCCCCTGGCGAGGCCGATCACGTGGACTTGTACTCGTGCTTTCCCATCGCAGTGCGCACCCAAGCGCGGGAGCTGGGCCTCGACTTGAACCGGGACTTGACCGTTACCGGGGGAATGACCTGGGCTGGCGGTCCGCTCAACAACTACGTGATCCAGGCTGCGGTGAAGCTGGCCCAAGTGCTGCGGGGCGATCCCGGATCCACCGGTCTGCTCACCTCGATTAGCGGCATGATCACCAAGCAGGGGGCCAGCGTTTGGTGCTCTGAGCCGCCTGCCCAACCGTTTGCCAACTTGGACGTGACCGATGCGGTGGCCTCCGAACTCCAGCCCAAGCCCTATCGCACGGGCGACAGTGAGCAGGCCGAAGTGGTCTCCTACACGGTGATCTGGGGCCGAGAGGGCCCTGAGCGGGCCGTGGTCATCGGCGAGTTCCCCGACGGTGCTCGAACCCTACTCGGCTCCGCCGTTCCCGCCGTCATGGCCGCCGCTGTCGCCGGGGAGTTCTGCGGGCGCTTCGTCGTCGCCGGTACCGACGGTTCGTTCACGCCCGCCGACTGAGCGTGGCTGCGGGTCGTCGCCGGCGTCGTCTTCATTGCGGATCCAGACGGTGCGCTGGGGGAAGGGGATTTCGATGTTGGCCTCATCGAAGGCCTTCTTGATGCGAGCCCGAAGGACGCGACCGACCGCCCACTGCTCGCTGGGATCGGTCTTGACCACCAGGCGGATGACCACGGCGTCGTTGCCCAGCTCCTGAACTCCCCATACTGAGGGCTCCTCCAGGATGGTGAGGTCCGGGTCATTCTCGTGCCAGAGCTCGTCGGCCACCGCCTTCATGATGTCGCTGGCCTGGTCGATGTCGGTGTCGTAGCTAACCCCGATGTCCAAAATGGCCCGTGACCACAGCTGTGAATGGTTGGCCGTCCGGCGGATCTCCCCGTTGGGCACGGTCCATACCACGCCGCCCACGTCTCGCAGGGTGGTCGTGCGCAGGCTGACCTTCTCGATGGTGCCCGAGGTATCTCCCACATCCACTACGTCGCCCACGCCGAACTGGTCCTCGATCAAGATGAACATCCCGGCCAAGAAGTCCCGTACCAGCGACTGTGCGCCAAAGCCCACCGCCAGGCCGGCAATACCGGCCCCGGCGATGAGGGGAGCCAGGTCGATGTTGAGCTCGCTCAAGCACAAGAGCGCAGCCACAGCCAGGATGAGCGCAGTGGCCAGGCTCTTCATTACCGCGGCGATGGTCTCGATTC
>VYDF01000288.1:0-14060 GCA_009843565.1 Acidimicrobiia bacterium
ATTCATCACCTGGTCGAGTTCCGCCCAACCCAGGGTGGTCTCTTGGTCGATCAACGCCATTCGGTTGGGATCGTCGGCAGGGATGTGTTGGGCCAGCAAGGACA
The DNA here is from genome assembly GCA_009843565.1 of Acidimicrobiia bacterium. GTDB lineage: Bacteria > Actinomycetota > Acidimicrobiia > Acidimicrobiales > Bin134 > Poriferisocius. Next base: position 105 of record VYDF01000288.1, read on the forward strand.
TGGGCAGTCGGTTCTAGAGTTCCCGAGTAGCGGTGATGAGCTGGGCGATGCCGCCGGAAAGCAACTGATGGTCCACCGCTTCGAACCCGTGGCCAGCCAACAGGCCGAGCATCTCATCGGTAGGGGGCATGTAGGCCACCGACTTGGGGAGGTACTCATAGGCGGTTCGATCCGACAGCAGCCCGCCGATCAAAGGGATCACCCTGCCGAAGTACAACCCGTGGCCAACGCGCATCACCGGGTTGGACGGCTCGGCCACCTCTAGCAGCGAGACCCGCACCCCCGGCCGCACCACCCGGGACAGCTCGGCGAACAGGCCGTCTAGATCCACCACGTTGCGCAGGGCGAAGCCGCAGGTGATCCCGTCGGCGCTCCGATCGGGAACCGGAAGGCACAGGGCGTCGCCCAGCGCCATTGGGGCGTGCAGCTTGCCCGAAGCCCGATACTTCTGGGCCGCGTGGAGCATGCCCGCCGACAGGTCGAATCCCACTGGGCTGAATCCGGCGGCCTCCAGGTCTCGACACAGGTCTCCGGTCCCGCAAGCCAGGTCGTACACCCGAGAACCGGCTGGCAGCCGCAGCTCCCGAACCGACCGCCGTCGCCACCGACAATCCATACCGAAGGTCAGCAGTCGATTGAGCATGTCGTAGCGGGGGGCGATGGCATCAAACATCGACCGCACCGCGGCAACTTTGTCTTGGCCCTGGGGCAGTGAGGAGTCAGTGGTCATTGGTTGACCACTTTGTCCTGGCCCTGGGGCAGCGAGGAGTCTGAGCTCATTCGATGGTCAGCCGGTAGGCCCGGTTGGTGGAGTGGTGGTCGAAGCCCAGGCTGCGGTAGGTGGCCACCGCCGGATCGTTGTCCGACTCCACGTACAGGAAGCCCACCGTGAGCCCTTGATCGGCCAGATAGTCGAGCCCGGCCAGGGTCATGGGCTTGCCCAACCCCTGGCCATGGAAGTCGGGATCCACCGCAATGGCGTAGATCTCGCCCCCCGGCGGAGTCTCATCAGGGTGGACCTTGGTCCAGCAGAAGCCGGCCAGGCACCCGCTCTGTTCGTAGAGACGGAACCCCTCGGCATCGAACCAGTTTTCGGCCATGCGGTCGGCCAGATCGCGGGGAGTCATGCCGCCCTGTTCGGGGTGCCAGTGGAACGCCCGGTTGTTCACCCGCAGGAAGTCGTCGTTGTCGGCACCGGGGATAAAGCCCCTGGTGGCAATCGAGGAGCGGTCGGCAGGCAGTGTCAGTTGCATCCGCCAGAGATCCCGGTAAGAAACAAAACCCAGGTCGAAGGCGAATGCGTCATCGTCGGCGCCAGCCCGCTCGATCCACAGCTGCACCCTCTGCCCGGGCTCGGCTCGGCCGAGGACTGCTTTGATCTGGTTGGCCGTGCTGTTGTCTCGGGGCTGGTCGGGGCCCACCGTGACCGACCAGGAGAACTCTCCCTGGTCGGGGCGAACAACTGTCAGCGTCACAGGGACCACGGTAGCGGCCCCAACTTCCAACGCCGGGGTCGCTAACCTCCCGGCGATGGGCAAGCCGCGTACTCCCAAGGGCCGGGCCAAGCGCACCCACGAGCTTCTGGCCGAAGAATACCCCGAGGCGATATGCGAGCTAGACCACGACAATGCCTTCCAGCTACTAGTGGCCACCATCTTGTCGGCCCAATGCACCGACAAGCGGGTGAACATGGTGACTCCCGATCTCTTCGCCGCCTACCCCACTCCGGAGGATTTGGCCGAAGCGCCCTTGGCCCATGTGGAGGAGCTGATCCGCTCCACCGGGTTCTTCGCCACCAAGGCCCGCAACATCGTGGGCATGGCCCAAGACCTGGTCGAGCACTTCGGTAGTGAGGTGCCGGGCAAGATGTCCGATTTGGTAAGCCTGCCCGGCGTGGGCCGCAAGACAGCCAATGTGGTGCGCAGCGTGGCCCTAGGGTTGCCCGGCCTGCCGGTGGACACCCACGTGGGCCGCATCACCGGGTTGCTGGGCATCACTGAGCACAAAGACCCGGTGAAGATCGAATTGGAATTGAACCCCATGGTGCCCGCCTCCGAGCGGGGCGAATTCTCCCTGCGGCTCATTCTCCACGGCCGCCGGGTGTGCATCGCCCGTCGCCCCCGCTGCCACGAGTGCGTGCTGGCCTCATTCTGCCCCTCCGCCGGCCAGTGAAGTCAGGCGACCAGTGAAGAAGGACCACTAGGGTGTCGTCTCGCGCGCACAACTGAACAAGACGGGAGAGACCGGCATGAAGGCAGCACGATTGGTTGACGGCAATTTGGGCATTCTGGACCTGCCGGTACCCGAACCGGGATTCGAAGAGGCGCTCATCCGCATCAGCTCGTCGGGGGTGTGCCATTCCGACCTCCACCTGGCCCGGGGAGATTGGGCGGGCGTCTCCGGCATAGAGGTGCTGGGCCACGAGGCCATCGGCGTGGTCGAGGCCCTGGGCCCGGGAGCGGAGCGATACAGCCAGGTGGGCGATCGGGTGATCCTCGGTCTGGGCGGCACCGGGGGCGGATTCTGGTGCGGGGCGTGTGAGTTCTGCCTGCGGGGCGAGCCCCGTCACTGTCCCCAGACCCAGGGGATCATGGGAACCTTCGCCGAGCAGTTCTGCGTGTGGGCCAAGTCGCTGGTGGTGCTACCCGAATCAGTGGGCGACGACCAGGCCGCGCTGGCCTGCGGGGGGCTCACCGCCTACGGGGCAGTGAAGAAGCTGTTCCGCAACGAGGTTCCCCCCGGTCGCTGGGTGGCCATCGTCGGCGCCGCCGGCGGCTTGGGCCACTATGGGGTTCAGATCGCCAAGGCACTGGGCTACAAGGTGATAGGCGTCGACATCGGGGCTGCTCGGCTGGAGTTTGTCGAGTCGCTGGGCGCCGACATGGCGGTCAGCGCCGACGACGCTCTCGAGGCGGTGCAGCAAGAGATTGGCGGGGTGGACGCCAGCATCGTGTTCTCGGCGGCCATGGCCGGATTCACCCTTGGATTCAGGCTGTTGAGGCCCAAAGGGCTGTTTGTGGCCGTGGGCCTGCCGCCGACCAGTGAGGGCAACATCGAGCTGAATCCGTTCGAGTTCTTCATGAGAGACGCGACCCTCATCTACTCGGCAGTGGGCACAGTGCAGGACATGCGCGAGCTCGTCGACATGGCTGCCGCCGGTCAGGTGACCACCCACGTCGGACGCACCGGTGCCTTGTCGGAGTTGGACGCCATCTTCGACGAACTCCAAGCCGGCAAGTACGTCGGCCGGGCCATCATCGACGACCTCGCGGGGTAGCGCCGCCCAACAGGCCGCAGGTTACGCCCCTTCGGCGAGGGCGGGCATGACCTTGTCGACCACTAACTCGAGCGTCTCCCAGCCGATGGCCGGGTCGATACCGCCACACAGCGGGTGCAGCGTGGCCGCCCCCTTGGTGCGCACGAGGTCTACGCATTCGTCGGGGGTGAGCACCTCGAATTGGCCGGAGGCCTTGAGGTCGGCGATGTCTTCGGCCTCGACGTGCCATCCCGAGCGCTGGTCGGGATACTGCCAGCTGGCGTAAGCCGCCGCGTCATACAACATGTTGGGGCCGATCTCGGCCCAAAGCGCTTCGGGATCCTCGGTCACCAGTACCAGTCCCGGACCGTCGGGAGCCATGGCGAACGCCCCCTCGAATCCGATCTCAGCGGCTTCGGCGTAGTACAGGTCCACCAATTCCTGATCGCCGATGGGCGGCATGTAGGGCAGCCGCAGCCGGGCGGCCCGCTTGGCTGAGGCCGGAACCGACCCGCCCACCATCACGATGGGGTGGGGTTGGGTCACTGGCTTGGGAGTCACCCACACCGTCCGGCCCTCATACTCGAAGGGCTCCCCGGTCCATGCCTGCTGCATGACCTTGATGGCCTCCTCAGTGTCGCGGCCCCTGCGGGTGCGGTCTTTGCCGAACATCTCGAACTCGAACTCCCGGTAGCCCAGCCCGGCGATGGTGATGAATCGACCTGGTGCCATCAAATCGATGGTGGCGATGTCCTCGGCCAGCCGCAGCGGATCGTGGTAGGGCACCAGCAGAGCCGAGAGCGTACACATCAGGTTGTCGGTGGCCCCCAGAATGGCCGCTGAGATGGCCAGCGGCGCCGACATGAACCCGTCCTCGGTGCCGTGGTGCTCACTGGTGATGGCCCCGGCAAAGCCCCGGGTGTCGGCCCACTTCACCATCTCCAGCATGGCGCGGTACTGATCACCGTGGGTCACCTCGGTGAATGGAGGGGTCCGCAGATCAAAGCGCAGATTGAACATTTCTACTCCCAGTCAGCTCGATGGGCCTTTGTAGGATTGCAGGTTTACAGACTTCGGGTGAGCCGGTCGAGCCGTCGGGTGGCCCCCCGCAAACCCCGCTCCACCTCGTAGAGCTCAAAGGCGATGTCCTCTCGATCGGTGCCCTCATAGCGCCGTGCCACTTCGGACACCCTCTCTACGAGATCCCGCATCACACTGCTCATAGAGCCGAGCTCTGCCCCATCCGCCGCCGTTGTCCGGTCATCCACGGCAAGGTTCTATCGCAAACTCGAGTAAACGGCTTCTCTGGGCAAACCCTTCGTTGGCCGGTGGCGCGGGCCTGTAGTTTTGAGGGTCGTGCTAGACCGTGTGGATCTGCGGGGCGTAGGCGACATCGCTGCCTGCCTGCCCCGGCCCGAGCCTGTTTCCGAGGGCTCGGTGGCCGCGGTTCGCGAGATAATCGATGGGGTGCGCGCCGACGGGGATGCCGCGCTGGCCCGCTATACGAAACAGTTCGACGGAGTTGTCCCCTCGAGTTGGCGGGTTTCTCCAGATGATGTGGCCGAGGCCCGAGAGAGGGTCGAACCCTCGCTGCGGACCGCTTTGGAGGCAGCGGCCGATTCCATTGCTGAGTTCCACCAAGGGCAGGCTTCGAAAGAACAGACCCACACCCGCCAGGGAATCACCATCCGCAGTTGGGACCAGCCAGTGAGACGGGCTGGCTGCTATGTGCCCGGGGGGCGGGCTGCCTACCCGTCCACTGTGCTGATGACTGCATTGCCAGCTCGGGCCGCCGGGGTGGACCAAGTAGTGCTGTGCGTTCCTCCCGGACCCCAAGGCCAAGTGGCCGATATCACCCTGGCCGCGGCCGCCATTGCCGGGGTCGACGAGGCGTATGCGGTAGGCGGCGCCCAAGCCATTGCCGCTATGGCCTACGGCACCGAATCGGTAGGTGCGGTGGATGTGATCGTGGGTCCGGGCAACGTGTACGTAGCCATCGCCAAGCAGTTGGTGGCCGGGGTTGTCGGCGTGCCCGCTGCGTTCGCTGGGCCGTCCGAGGTGGTGGTGGTGGCTGACGGCACTATTCCGGCGGAATACGCCGCTATCGACCTCATTGTGCAGGCCGAGCACGGCCCCGATGGATTGGCCTGGCTCATCACCTGGGACCCCGACGCTGCCAATGCAGTGGAGAATGCAGTGGCCAGATTGCTGTCGAATGCCGCTCGCCGAGACGACATCGCGGCCACGTTCACCCGCAGTGGATACATCGTGCTGGTAGACGGCCCGGAGGCCGCGGCCAAAGTGGTCGACTTCATCGCCCCCGAGCATTTGCAAGTGATGTCAGAGGCGCCCGGAGCGGTCATCGACCGGGTGCGAAACGCCGGGGCCATCTTCCGGGGCCCGCTGGCACCGGCGTCCATTGGCGACTACGTGGCCGGTCCCTCCCATGTGCTGCCCACCAACGGGACGGCCCGCTTCGCCGGTGCGCTCGGCGTGCGGGACTTCGTCAAACCCATGCATGAGATCACCGTTGACTCTGAAGGCCTGGCCGCAGTTGGCCCCCATGTAGCCGCCATCGCCGACGCCGAGGGATTGGATGCCCATGCCGAATCCGTCCGCCTCCGCGGAATCGGCAACAAGGTTCAGAGAGGAACTGAGGATGAGTAGCCCCGAACGCCTGCCCGTAAGAGAGAGCGTGGCCCTGATGGACGGCTACCACTCGCCCCAGCTCGACGTGGCCGTGCGGCTCAACACCAACGAATCGCCGGTTCCTCCGCCCGAGGGCTGGGCCGAAGCCCTGAGGGCCGCCCTGGCCGGTATCGACTGGCACCGCTATCCCGACCGGGGTGCGCACGAGTTGCGGGCGGCGCTGGCCAAGCACGAGCAGGTTGCGCCCGAGCAGGTTTTCGCGGCCAACGGCTCCAATGAAGTCCTCCAGTGCCTGCTTCTGGCCTTCGGCGGGCCAAACCGGACCGCGCTCACTTTCGAGCCCACCTATGCCCTCCACTCCCACATCGCCCGTCTATCCGCCACTCAGGTGGTTTCGGGCAAGCGAGAAGAGGATTTCTCGCTAGATGCCGATTACGTCTCGGCCATGGTGGCCGAACACCGTCCGGCCGTCACCTTCTTGTGCTCGCCCAACAACCCCACCGGCATGGTGGAGCCGCCGCAGCTGGTCGAGTCTCTGCTGGCCGACGTCTCGGCCCTGCCCGGATTGCTGTTGATGGATGAGGCCTATGGCCAATTTGACCCCCATACCTCAGTGGTCCTGATCGACGAGAGCCGCCCCCTGGCAGTGGCCCGCACCTACTCCAAGACATGGTCGATGGCTGCAGCCCGACTCGGCTATCTCGTCGCTCCGTCGTGGGTGGTGGGTGAGCTGGACAAGGTGACGCTGCCCTACCACTTGGATTCGTTTAAGCAGATCGCCGGCCGCCTGGCACTGGACTACGAGGACGAGATGAACGACCGAGTGGCCATGTTGGTGGCCGAGCGGGAGCGGATCGCCACTGCGCTCGACCAGCTTGCTGTCCATCACTGGCCCTCGGGAGCCAACTTCATCTTGCTCCGCCCTGATACTGGCGACGGCGATGGAGTCTGGCAGGGTCTCGTGGATCGGTCGGTGCTCGTGCGAAACTGTTCTTCTTGGCCCCGGCTCGCCGGTTGCCTTCGGGTCACCGTGGGATCGCCGGCCGAGAACGACGCGTTCTTGTCCGCATTGAGTGAGGTGCTGACATGACAGACACATCCCGAACCGCCACCGCATCTCGGAGTACGGCCGAGACCAGCATCGACATCGCCATCGACATCGACGGCAATGGCCAGGGCGCGGCTATTACCGGGTTGCCGTTCTTCGACCACATGTTGAGCCAGCTGGGCCGCCACGGCGGATTCGAGTTGAAGGTGGAAGCCTCCGGTGATCTGGAGATCGACGCCCACCACACCGTGGAAGACGTCGGCATCCTGCTGGGGACGTGCTTCGCTGAGGCCCTGGGCGACAAGGCCGGGGTGCGTCGGTTCGCGTCGATCTCGGTACCGCTGGACGAGGCCGTGGTGGAAGCGGTGGTCGACCTGTCGGGCCGCCCGTTCCTGCACTATGACGTGAGCCCGCCTGGTCAGAAGATCCTGGGCGACCCACCGTTCGACCCGCAGCTTTGCGAGGAGTTCTGGCGGGCCTTCGCCACCTCGGCGGCGCTGACCCTGCACATCACCATGATTCGGGGCCGCAACACCCACCACATCATCGAGGCCAGCTTCAAGGCGGTGGCCCGGGCGCTGCGCGACGCCGTGCGGGTGGAGGGCACCGGCATTCCCTCCACCAAAGGGGTTCTGTGAGGATTGGCCGCCGATGAGCGGGAACACTCTGTGACCCGACCGCTCATCGCGGTGTTGGACTACGGCATCGGCAATCTCCGCTCGGCCCAGAAGAGCCTGGAGCGCATGGGTGCCGATGCCCGGCTGACCGCCGACGCCGGGCTGATCGCTGACGCCGCCGGAGTGGTGCTGCCCGGTGTGGGGGCGTTCGGTCCGTGCATGGCCGCGCTCTGCGACACCGGTCTCGATAAGCAAGCCCGTATCGCCGTGGCCGATGGCCGGCCGTTCCTGGGCATTTGTATCGGCTTGCAGCTTCTCTACGAGGGTTCGGAGGAAGCACCGGGCATCGCTGGGTTGGGTGTTCTGCCCGGAACCGTGCAACTGCTGCCAGGGAATGTGAAGCGTCCCCAGATGCAGTGGAACCGCTTGGAGGTGCGGACCCCGAGCCCCCTGCTTGAAGGCCTCGACGGTGCTTGGGTTTACTTCGTTCACTCGTACGCCGCGCCGATGGCCGACAACGTGGCCGCGGTCTGCGACTATGGCGGCCCGGTTGCCGGGGTGGTGGGCGATGGCAACGTGTGGGCTACGCAGTTCCACCCTGAGAAGTCGGCTCGTCCCGGCCTGAGGCTATTGGAGAACTTCGTGGACCAGGCCCGAGCCGCGGTCGTGGGGGCGTAGATGCAGCTGTTGCCGGCCATCGATCTGCGGGGCGGGCGCTGTGTGCGCCTTTACCAGGGGTCGTACGACGCCGAAACCGTCTACAGCGACGACCCAGTGAGCCAAGCACAGCTGTTCGCCGATGCCGGAGCCTCGTGGTTGCACGTGGTGGACCTGGACGCGGCGCGGACTGGCGACCAGGTCAACCTCCCGGTGATCGCCGCCATTGCCGATGCGGTAGACGTGTCAGTTCAGGCCAGCGGCGGGGTCCGCAGCCTGGCCGCAGCCGCAGCACTGGCCGAAGCCGGGGCGACCCGAGTGGTGATCGGCACCGCGGCGGTGGAGAATCCCGAGTTGGTAGCTCAAGTGGCCGCTCGCCAATCGGTGGCAGTGGGGTTGGACGCCCGGGGTCGGGATGTGGCCACCCATGGCTGGGAGCAAGGCGGAGGGGGAGACTTGCTGGAGTTGGCGGCCCACTTCGAGTCGTCGGGGGCCGAGGCGGTGATTGCCACCGAGATCAGCCGAGATGGGACTTTGAGCGGTCCCGACACCGAGGGACTGGCCACGGTTTTGGCCTGCACCGGATTGGCGGTGATCGCCTCCGGCGGGGTGGGGACGCTCGAAGACTTGACCGCACTCACCGCTATCGGTGCCCCGAGCCGCCGGTTGGCCGGGGTCATCGTGGGCCGGGCCCTTTATGAGGGGCGCTTCACGGTGGAACAAGCCCTGGAAACGTTGGACCGATGACCGCTTCCGCAGCCGTACCCAGTAATGCCCGGGTAATACCCTGCCTCGACGTCGACGCCGGGCGGGTGGTCAAGGGGGTCAACTTTGTGGACCTCACCGATGCCGGCGATCCCGTTGAGCTGGCCGCTCGCTACGACCAGCAGGGGGCCGACGAAGTGGTGTTTCTGGATATCACCGCGTCATCGGATCGGCGGGAGACCACCGTCGAACTTGTGCATCGCACCGCCGAGGAAGTGTTCATACCCTTCACCATCGGCGGAGGCATCCGCACCGTGGATGATGCCCGCCGCCTGCTACGGGCCGGAGCCGACAAGGTGTCGGTGAACACCGCGGCGGTCAACCGCCCCGAATTGGTATCGGAGATCGCTGATGAGTTCGGAAGCCAGTGCGCGGTGGCCTCCATCGACGCCCGCCGCACCAACGGAGGCGCCTTTCCCTTCGAGGTGTTCACCCACGGGGGTCGCACGCCGACCGGCATCGACGCTATCGAGTATGCCATCAAGGTGACCGAGTTGGGCGCCGGTGAGATCCTGCTCACCTCAATGGACCGCGACGGCACCCGCGACGGCTTCGACCTCGAGCTGACCCGAGCGGTGGTAGAGGTGACCAATGTCCCGGTGATCGCCAGCGGGGGAGTGGGCACCCTCGACCACCTTGTTGAGGGCGTTGTCGAGGGACGCGCGGATGCCGTGCTGGCTGCCTCCATCTTCCACTTCAGGGAGCACACCGTGGCCGAGGCCAAGTCTCACATGGCCGCCGCCGGAATCCCCATACGCCCGGCCGACGCCTGACTCTGGCACTGATCAGGCGGCGAGGCTGGCCAGGAACTCCTCAATCAAACCGTTGAGCTTGTCGGTGCGGCCGACGAGGAAGTGGTCAGCCCCGCCCACGGGGTGGATCTCGGCGTTGGCCCAATCGGCGATGGCGGCCCGGGCCTGATCGGGAGGATTGAACTGGTCTCGTTCGGGCACGGCCAGCCATTTGGGGCGGGAATCGGGGGCGGCTTTGAACCGGCTGGCTTCGAGCACCCGCAGCGGCGGGGCCACCAGGAACCAACCGGCCAGCTCGGGGGCATTGCAGGTCAAGGCCAGGTCGGCGCCGAACGACCAGCCGGCCAGAACGATTGGGCAATGGATGTCTCCAGCAGCAGCCATAACCTCTACCGCAGCCCGCACGTCGAGTTGTTCGCCCTCGCCGAAATCGTGTTCGCCCTCGGAGCGGCCGACCCCCCGGAAGTTGAACCGCAGTGCGGCACAGCCGGCATCTTTCAGGTGGGTGAACAGAGTTGACACCACCAGCGAGTGCATGTTGCCCCCATGCTGGGGATGGGGGTGGCAAATCACCACGCCGGCTCGGGGTACGTCGGGCATCGCCAACTGGGCCTCGAGGCTGAAGCCGTCGACAGTAGTCAGCGTGGTGGAGGTTGGCCCTAAGTCGTCGGTCATATACCAGTCACGGTAGCGTTGACACCCCATGGCCAAGGCAGCAAAGAGCGCGAGTCAGGTGGCGCCCGAGGACAAACTCCCCATCAAGATGCTCAACGACCGCATCTTGGTGCAGCTCGACATCCCCGAGGGCGAGCGGCGATCCACCGGCGGCATCCTCATTCCGGCCACCGCCCAAGTGGGCAAGCGACTGGCCTGGGCCGAGGCCATCGCCGTGGGCCCCAACGTCCGCACGGTGGAGTCTGGCGATCAGGTGCTGTTCAACCCCGAAGACCGCTACGAGGTGGAGGTGCGAGGGGCCGACTACCTCATTTTGCGCGAGCGGGACATCCATGCCGTAGCGGCCCCACGCCTTGACGAGGGCAGCACGGGCCTCTATCTCTGACCCGGCATCTCTGATCCCAACTGGGAAATGGCTCCAAATCAGCCGAAGCCTGATCCTACGATGGGGCCATGCCGGCAACGACGCCAATACAAGCTGCCCCTGGCGCACTCGACGAGGTGGCGTTCAACGAAGACGGTCTGGTTCCCGCCATCGTCCAAGATCACGAGGGGGGCCGGGTGCTGATGCTGGCCTGGATGAACCGGGAGTCGCTGGAGCGCACGCTGGAAACAGGGCGTACCTGGTTTTGGAGCCGGTCTCGGCAGGAGTACTGGTGTAAGGGGGAGACCTCGGGCGACCGCCAGTATGTCCGGGAGGCGTACTACGACTGCGACGGGGACACCCTGCTCTTCACCGTGGAACAGGAAGGTCGGGGGGCGTGCCACACCGGGGAATACTCCTGTTTTTTCAGGTCTTTCGACAGTCCGGTTTCGCCGCCCTCGAAGTGATCTGCCCAGCATGTCTGTGATCAGCCCTGATCGCCGCCGATTCCATCGGCTCGCCGCCGACTGGACCGTGGTACCGGTGTGGCGGGAGTTGGTGGCTGATCTCACCACCCCGGTGGCGGCATTCGCCCGCACCGTGGGCGACGAACCCGGTTTCTTGTTGGAGTCGGTGGACCACGGGGAACGCTGGAGCCGGTTCTCGTTCATCGGCCGCCGTCCACTAGGCACCCTGGTGGCCCGTGGCCGCCAGGTGACCGCCATCGGCGAGTTTCCCGAAGGAACCCCGCTGGATGAGGGAATATTGGCCGCGGTCGACCACATCTTGTTGCATTGGCGCTCTCCGGTGATGGATGAGCTTCCCCCACTGCACGGTGGCCTTATGGGGTACCTGGGATACGACGTGGTTCGAGAAGTGGAGCATCTGCCCAACGAGCCGGTTGACGACCAGGGCCTGCCCGACGCAGTGCTGTCGGTGATCGGGGAACTGGCGGTGTTCGACCATTGGCGCCAGCGGGTCGTCCTGATCGAGAACGTGATTATCCCCCCCGGCGCTTCATCCACCGACATCGACGCCGCTTATGACCGCGCCGTGGCTGCTTTGGACCAACTGGCCGCCGACGGGGCGCGACCGATGGCCGAACCGCTGCTGGAACCCCCAGACGAAAGCGATGAGCTCCCCGAAGTGGTGTCCAGCATGGGCTCACGGAGCTTCTGTGATGCCGTAGAGGTAGCCAAGGAGCACATCCTCGCCGGCGACATCTTCCAAGTGGTGCTGGCCCAGCGGTACGACTTCGACTTGGAGGCTGAGCCGTTCGACGTCTATCGCTCACTGCGCCAGGTCAACCCCAGCCCCTACATGTACTTCGTGCATCTGCCCGAAGTGTCGCTGGTGGGGTGCTCCCCGGAGCCGATGGTGCAGTTGCTGGACGGCCGGGTGATCTCCCGACCCATCGCCGGCACCCGCCGCCGAGGCCGCACCGACGCCGAGGAACGCAGGATGGCCGCCGAGCTGTCCGAGCACCCCAAAGAGATCGCCGAGCACATCATGCTGCTGGATTTGGCCCGCAATGACGTGGGCCGAGTGGTCACCTTCGGCACCGAGACCGTGGATGAAATGATGACCCTGGAGCGGTACAGCCATGTGATGCACCTGACATCGCAGGTCTCGGGAGATCTGGCCCCCGGCCGCACCCCGGTGGACGTGCTTCGGGCCACCCTGCCCGCGGGCACGGTGTCGGGAGCGCCAAAGGTGCGGGCCATGGAGATCATCGACGACCTGGAGCCAGTTAAACGAGGCCCTTACGCCGGCGTGGTCGGATATCTGGACTTTTCGGGGAACATCGACACCGCCATAGCCATTCGCACGATGGTCATCCAGAGGGGACGGGCGTCGGTGCAGGCCGGGGCTGGCATCGTGGCCGACAGCATCCCGGAACAAGAGGATCTGGAGTGCCGCAACAAGGCCAGAGCCCTTCTGCTGGCCGTGCCCGCCGCCCGGCGGATGAGTCAGAGCCGCTCAGCATGATTGCCCCCGTAGATCTGTTTGCCACCGTTGGCGCCTGTCCCACTGAGCGGGGTGTGCTGGCAGTGTCCGGACCCGACGCTGAGTCGTTCTTGCAGGGCCAGCTCAGCCAGGACGTCTCCGGGTTGTCCAACGGCCAGTCGGCATGGTCGCTGATCTTGCAACCCCAAGGGCGCATCGACGCATTCGTCCGGGTAACCCGCCAATCCGACAGCCACTTCGTCTTGGACACCGACGGGCCGCTGGAGCAGGTCATTGCCCGGCTCCAGCGGTTCATGCTCCGCACCGACGTAAGCCTGGATCCACTCGATTGGCAGTGCATTTCGGTGCGAGGGCCGGGCACAGCGGAAGTGGCAGTTTCCGGGGAGGTCATCGGTTTGCTGCCTACCGGGGGGATCGATGTGCTCGGCCCGGCGCCGACGGTGTCAGAAGATGTGCCCAGAATCGGCGCGGAAGTTCTGGAAGCCCACCGGATTCGGACAGGGTTTCCTCGCATGGGCGTTGATATCGACGATCGCACCATTCCTGCCGAGGCCGAAGTGGTGCCCTTCTCGGTGAGTTTCACCAAGGGGTGTTTCACCGGACAGGAGCTGGTGGCCCGCATGGACTCCCGGGGCAGCTCCGCCCCCCGGTACCTACGGGTGCTGACCATCCAAGACCGGGCGGAACTGAAGGGCGGCGACCAAATCGCCAACGATGAAAGCGCTGAAGTCGGTAATGTCACCAGCTCGGCTTGGGACGCGGCCGCCAACTCCACCGTCGCCCTGGGCTACATCAAGCGCTCCGTGGAGATGCCAGCTGAGGTGACAGTGGCCGGCTTCTTGGCCCAGGCATCAGCCGTTCCCCGCTGAGAACCCATCGCTTGGGAGATGGAGCCGGTAGTTTTGGAACCAGTGTTCATCAAGATCTGCGGCATCACGAACGCCGACGATGCCCTGCTGGCCACCGCATTGGGCGCCGATGCGGTTGGCTTTGTCTTGGCCCCGTCGTCCCGCCGGGTAGCTCCGCTCCGGGTCCAGGAAATCGCCCGCCTGCTTCCTCCGGGCGTGCTCACCGTCGGGGTGTTCCGCGACGAGGCTCCGCAGCGGGTGATCGAGTTGGTGAACCGCTGCGGTCTCAAGGCCGCCCAGCTCCATGGGCGAGAGAGCATCGCCGACACCCAGGAAGTACACGATCAAGTACCGGTG
>VYDF01000288.1:14070-14840 GCA_009843565.1 Acidimicrobiia bacterium
ATCAAGGCCTTTCCCGGCGGCAGCCGATCTCTGGCCATGGCCGACCGCTACGGCGCCGACGCAGTGCTGGTGGATTCGGACACCCCGGGCTCGGGCAAAGTGTTCGACTGGTCGCTGGCCGAGGGTGCTCCCGGGGGGATCAGGCTGATAATGGCCGGCGGGCTGAATCCCGACAACGTGGCCACCGCCATCGCCAAGGTCCGGCCGTGGGGAGTAGACGTGTCCACCGGAGTGGAGCTCTCACCCGGGCGCAAAGACCCAGCAAGGTTGCGGGCCTTCATCAGCGCCGTTAGGGGGACCCAGCCGGGCATGCCCGACACTCTTGAGCCGGACTCCGATGAAGACGCCCCCTACGACTGGCAAGAGGAGCTGTTGCCGTGACCATGGCCGAGCCCATCGGGGGGCGGTTCGGTGAGTTCGGCGGGCGGTTCGTCCCCGAGACCCTGGTGCCGGCCTGCGAGGAACTGGAAGCGGCGTTCCGCTCTGCCTGGACCGACGCAGATTTCCGGGACGAACTGAACCGCCTGCTAGCCGATTATGCCGGGCGGCCGTCGCCTCTCACCGAGTGTCATCGCCTGTCGGAGGAACTGGGACTGCGCTTGCTGCTGAAGCGGGAGGACCTAAACCACACCGGCTCCCACAAGATCAACAACGTGCTGGGACAGGCTCTGCTGGCTGTACGCATGGGCAAGACCCGATTGGTGGCCGAGACCGGCGCCGGCCAGCACGGCGTGGCCACCGCCACCGCAGCGGCCTTGTTGGGCCTGGAC
>VYDF01000277.1 GCA_009843565.1 Acidimicrobiia bacterium
CACAATGGTGGTGCCAATCCACGTGTTCGAGCCCCGCTACCGGCTTATGACCAAGGACTGTCTGGAAGGGACACGCGAATTCGGGGTAGTGCTCATTGAGCGGGGCAGCGAAGTGGGCGGCGGCGATATCCGGTCCGACGCGGGCACCGTGGCCTCAATCATCGACGCCCAGGAGTTTCGCGACGGGCGGTGGGGCCTGGTGGCCAGTGGCACGCGCCGAATTCGGGTTTCCCGCTGGCTCGAAGACGATCCGTACCCCCGGGCCGAGGTCCAAGACTGGCCCGATGCCACCGACGAAGACGACGACGGGGAGGAGATCGCCGCCAAGCTGCCTCCGGTGGCTGCCACGTGGCGCCGGGTGCTGGCATTGCAGTCAGAATTGGGAGCTCCCGGACTTCCCGCCGATTTTGAGATATCTGGGGATCCCTTGACCGCGGTGTGGCAGCTCTCGGCCCTTTCTCCGTTGGGACCGCTCGACCGACAGCAGCTGCTGACCGCAAATAATGCGACCCTCCGCCTGAGCCTTTTGGCTGAACTCTTGGCTGACGCCGAGGAGGTCATTCGGGCTCGAATCGAAATGGGGTAGCGGGAATCACCCGGGTAGGCTGGTCGATTGCAGGAGGAGGCCGTGCCCAAACGTTCAAAAGCCGCCCGAAAGGCGAATTCGCCCAACGTCGTGTTGGCCGAGTTGAAAGCGCTGCTTGTCGGCTATGGCCGACAGGAGATCGTTGCGCCGCTCACCCAGTTGGGCAAGACGCTGAAGCTCGGCATACTCGGCGCGCTGAGCATTGGCATTGGGGTGATATTCCTGGCCATTGCCGGATTGCGCCTACTTCAGACTGAGGCTTCTGGAGTGTTCGACGGCAACATGAGCCCCCTGCCCTACGTGGTGGTGCTGGTCGGATTGCTTGTCCTTCTGGCAGGGGTGTTCGCGCTCAGAAGCCAATCATCGAGAGGAGACCGCTCGTGAGCAATCTGGACTTGGGCCGCGAGGCAATCAGCAAGGAAGACATCCAGGCCAAGTTCGAAGATCTGAAGCACAGCCTGGACGGCACCGCAGAGGCGGCCCGTACCCCGGCGTTGGCCGGAGGCATGCTGTTTTTCGCAGTGCTGGTTGCACTGGCCTTCTTGTTGGGGCGCCGCCGCGGGAGGGCCGGCCGGACAGTGGTCGAAGTTCGCCGGGTCTGATCAGATGCCGGATCCCCTGGGGTACGTGCGCCGACAGGCCTTTCGGCGCGGCGTTGTAGGCGGGAGCCGGGGATGGCTCGTCTTGGGCGGGGTGGTATGGGGAATCCGACTCTTGCGCCGCATGGCCAGCACCCGTCAACTGCGAAGGGTGCTGTCCCAGGAACTGCAGCCCGGCGAGAGCCTGCTCATCTCTCATTTGCCCGACAAGACCAAGTGAGCGGGACGCTACAGCCCGGCGATCTGGTCCTGCTCACCGATCGGAAGGGTCGCCGCTATCTGCTCACACTGGTCGAGGGCGGTGAATTCCACACCCACGCGGGGTTGGTGCCCCACGACGAATTGATCGGCGGCACCGAGGGAATGCAAGTGCGGACGACCCGCAACGCTGAACTGACCGTGTGGCGTCCCACCCTCCGCGACTATGTATTGAAAATGCCCCGGGGAGCACAGGTCGTGTACCCCAAGGACAGCGCCGCCATCCTGATGCACGCCGATGTGTTCCCCGGCGCTCGGATATTGGAATCGGGAGTGGGGTCGGGGGCGTTGTCGCTGAGCCTGCTGAGGGCAGGAGCAGTGGTGGTGGGCTATGAGGTCAGAGAGGACTTTGCCCAACAGGCAGTCGAAAACGTGACCAGCTTTCTCGGTTCGGAGGCTGCGGGTCGCTTTCAGGTGGAGATAAGGGACTGCTACCAGGGAATCGACGCTGAGGAATTGGACCGGGTTGTGCTGGACTTGCCCGAGCCCTGGCGGGTGGTTCCCCACGCAGCCGCTTCACTGCATCCGGGCGGAATCCTGGTGGCCTACACCCCGAGCATCATTCAGGCGGTGCAGTTGCGTGAAGCTTGCGAGACCGGACCTTGGGCGGCGGCGTCCACGGTGGAGATACTGCACCGCGGCTGGCACATCAAGGGGGACGCAGTCAGACCAGAGCACCGAATGGTGGGACACACCGGGTTTGTGACTACTGCCCGCAAGCTTGCCGGCTAGAGAGGAAGAGGAGAGGCTTAGACCTCTATGAAGATGCACTCTCCAGGGCATTCCTCGGCCGATTCGATGGTGGCCTCTTCCTGCCCCTCGGGCACGATGGCCAGTCCCTCGACCCCGCCCGGTTCGCTGAAGACCTTGTCGCCCTCTTTCACATAGGCGAGACCGTCATCGAGAAGGGTGAAGACATCAGGAGCGATCTCTTCACAGAGACCGTCACCAGTGCAGAGATCTTGATCAATCCAGACCTTCATTTGCATCGGTGCATTGGCCCTTTCGTTGACGGTCAGCGAATCGCAAGCATGGTAGACGCTGGGTGCGCCTTCAGTGTAACCGACGGGAAGTCGATCTCATCCATACGGAGGAAATTCATCTTAGAATGCGCGCCTACAGGCGCACCCCTATGGCCGCAGAATCGCCAGAGACGTGTAAAGTCGGGCTGGTATGGCAGACGGCGACACAGCGGGGGACGCAGAATTCACCCCCGAGGAAATTCCCCCGGCTGAGCAGGTGGCAGCGCTGGAGAAGGAGATGGCGGTGCTCCGCCAACGACTTCAGGATGCCCCCAAGCGAGTTCGCACCTTGGAAGAGCGGCTGCTGGAAACCAAGGGACAGCTGGCTAAAGCCGTCTCCCAGAACGAGAAGCTCACCTATACCCTGCGCGAGGCCCGCGAGCACATCTCCGCTCTGCGCGACGAAGTGGACAAGCTCACCCAGCCGCCATCGGCGTACGGAACGTTCTTGGACCTCAACGATGACGGCACAGTGGATGTGTTCTCCAGTGGACGCAAAATGCGGGTGGCGCTGCACCCGGAGATCGCGGCCGATGACCTGCGTCGGGGTCAAGAGGTGGTCCTGAACGAATCGCTGAACGTGGTGCTGTCCCGAGTGGGCGATGGCACCGGCGAGGTGGTGACCGTCAAAGAGGTGCTGAGTTGCGGCCGACGGGCGATCATCGTCGGACGGGCCGACGAAGAGCGAGTGGTGGAACTGGCCACTGAGCTCATCGACCAGCCGCTGAACAGCGGGGACACCGCGCTGATGGACTCCCGTTCGGGACTGCTGGTGGAACGCCTGCCTCGGCCAGAGGTGGAAGATCTGGTGCTGGAAGAAGTGCCTGACGTCACCTACGAGCAGGTCGGAGGACTGGACGAGCAGATCGAACAGATCACCGACGCGGTGGAACTGCCCTTCATGCACCAGGAACTGTTCGCCGAGTACCAGCTTCCCGCTCCCAAGGGCATCCTCTTGTACGGCCCGCCCGGTTGCGGCAAGACCCTGATCGCCAAAGCAGTGGCCAATTCCTTGGCCGGCAAGGTCGCGGAGATGAATTCCGATCGGGAGGCCCGCTCCTACTTCTTCAACATCAAAGGCCCTGAGCTCTTGAACAAGTACGTCGGCGAGACCGAGCGCCAGATCCGGCTGGTATTTCAGAGGGCCCGGGAGAAGTCGGCAGAGGGATGGCCGGTCATCGTGTTCTTCGATGAGATGGAGTCGCTGTTCCGCACTAGGGGCACCGGCATCAGCTCTGACATGGAATCCACGGTGGTCCCCCAGCTCCTGGCCGAAATAGACGGAGTCGAGGCGCTGCGCAACGTGATCGTCATCGGCGCCTCCAACCGGGAGGACCTCATCGATCCCGCCATCTTGAGACCCGGACGCCTGGATGTGAAGATCAAGATCCAGCGTCCCGATGCCGACGCCGCCGGCGCCATCTTCGCCCGCTATCTCACTGCCGACCTGCCCATCGCCGCCGAGATGGTGGAGGGGCTGGGCGGGGGAGACCCGGACAAGGCGATCCAGGCCATGGTTGAGCAGACCGTGGTTGAGATGTTCTTGGAGGAGGAGCGCAACCAGTTCCTGGAGGTCACCTACCAGAACGGCGACAAAGAGATCATGTACTTCAAGGACTTCGCCTCCGGTGCCATGATCGAGAACGTGGTGCGCAGGGCCAAGAAGCTGGCCATCAAGCGCTTCATTGCCGGAGGCGCACCGGGCATCCACATCAACGACCTCTTGGACTCGGTGTACCAGGAGTACCGGGAGCACGAAGACCTGCCCAACACCACGAACCCCGACGACTGGGCGAAAATATCGGGCAAGAAAGGGGAGCGGATCGTGTTTGTCCGCACGCTCTTGTCCAGCGAGGAGACAAACCAGGGCGGACGCTCCATCGAAGGGGTCGGCCCCGGCCAATACCTGTAATCGCGATAACTGCCAGACCTTCGGCTCAAGTCAACTAGCGTGCCCAACATGGCGGTTCCCAAGATCTGCGGCATTGAGACCGAGTTCGGGATCGCGCATACCGGCACCGAGGACTCCAACCCGATCACCGCCTCATCACTGCTCATCAACTCCTATCTGTCGGAAGTGGAACGCACCGGCGAGGGAGGGCCGGCATCCGGGGTGTCCTGGGACTTTGAAGACGAGATGCCCGGCAACGACATACGAGGCATCGCCCCCCTGGGATCGCTGGCCCCCGAGATCGAGACCCACCTCGTGAATGCCGTGCTCACCAACGGCGCCCGTTACTACGTGGATCACGCCCATCCCGAATTGTCCACCCCCGAGTGCAGCAACGCCCTGGATGTGACCCGTTACGACAAAGCGGCCGAGCTGATTTTGAATCGCTCAATGGAGTCGGCTGCTCGGGTCTTGCCCCTTGGCCAGGAGTTGGTGGTGTACAAGAACAACTCCGACGGCAAGGGCAACAGCTACGGCTGCCATGAGAACTTCCTCATGGCCCGCAGCACCCCCTTCTCCCAGATCGTGGTCCATGCCACCGCGCACCTGGTGACCCGCCAGATATTCACCGGCTCGGGCAAAGTGGGCTCTGAGGCTCCTGGGCTCACCACCGCGGAGGTGCCCTTTCAGATCACCCAGCGGGCGGACTTTTTCGAGGAGGAGGTGGGCCTGGAGACCACGCTCAAGCGGCCGATCATCAACACCAGGGACGAGCCTCACGCCGATGCCCGGCTCTATCGCCGCCTGCACGTCATCACCGGTGACGCCAACATGTCGGAGGTGGCCACCTTCCTCAAGGTGGGCACCACCGCCATCGTCTTGGCCATGGTGGAGGACAACGTCCTGCCCCGGGAGTTCCGCTTCCGGACCCCGGTGCAGGCTATGCGGCAGGTGTCCTACGACTTGAGCCTGGCCAAGCCGTTGGAGCTGGCCGACGGAACCACTGCCACCGCGCTGGAGATCCAGTGGGATCTATTGGATCAGGCCCGCAAGTACGCCGACAGCCACGGGCTTGATGCAGTGGGCGGTCCGGTGGGCGACATGGTGATCGACCGGTGGGAGCAGGTCTTGGCCGGTTTGGAGGCCGACCCCATGACCCTGGCCCGCCAACTCGACTGGGTGGCCAAGTACCAGCTGATACGGGGCTTGGCCCAGCGCCATGGCCTAGAGCCCGATGATGCCCGGCTGGCCGCCCTCGACCTCCAATATCACGACTTGCGGCCAGAGCGATCGGTGGCCGCCCGGGTGGGATTGGAAACCCTGGTATCGGTCGAAGACGCCAAGGCAGCTATCTCAGAGCCACCGACAGACACTCGGGCCTACTTCCGAGGCCAATGCCTCAAGCGGTGGGCTCCCAGCATTGTGGCCGCAAACTGGGACTCGATCGTGTTCGACGTGGGCGACGAGCCGCTCCGGCGAGTGCCCATGATGGAACCGGCCCGGGGTACGGCCGACCACGTGCAAGACCTGCTGGCCGACTGCGACACCGCCGCCGAACTGCTCGCCCGACTCCGGGAGCCGAGGTCCCGCTGAGGGGACTCCACGAATTGCCCGCACTCCGGGAGCCGAGGTCCCGCTGAGGGGACTCCACGAAATGCCCGCACTCCGGGGTAGGCGCGATATCGTGATCGGCACGCACCCGGCCATGAGGGGAAGAGATGGCGGAAAGAGAGCAAATCAAGAAACCCGCACCACAACGAGAGCAGTCTGATGTCGAAGACGCTCCGGCGGTGTCAGGGCAGGGCGAGGAGCTGAAGGCAGAACTCGACGAGCTGTTGGACGAAATCGACGAGGTACTGGAGTCCAATGCGGAGGACTTTGTGAAGTCCTATATCCAAAAGGGCGGGCAGTAGCGGTAGTCTGCCAACTGTGACGCTGCCCCTCTTTGAAGCCGGGGGCGACCCTGGCCCCAACTTTGCCGCGTTGCTGCGATCCTCTGGACTCGCGCCGCCGATGCCCGATAACCCGGCTCCCGATACGGCCATAACCCATGCCACCACGGTGGTCGCCATCCGCTGTCGACAGGGAGTGGTGATGGCCGGGGACCGTCGGGCCACCGCTGGACACCTCATCAGCCATCGAACCATCGAGAAGGTGTTCCCTGCTGACCGCCATTCCGGGGTGGCCATCGCCGGGGCCGCGGGTCCGGCCATGGAGATGGTGCGGCTATTCCAATTGCAGCTTGAGCACTACGAGAAAGTGGAGGGCAAGGCGCTCAGCCTGGACGGCAAGGCCAACCAGCTGGGCATGATGGTCCGTAACAACCTGCCCGCGGCGATGCAGGGATTTGCTGTGGTCCCGCTGTTCGCCGGCTACGACAGGTCACGCAACATCGGTCGGCTGTTCCAGTATGACGTGACCGGGGGCCGCTACGAGGAGCGGGAGTATGCGGTGGGTGGATCGGGGAGCCTCCACGCAGGAACGGTCATCAAACTGGGTTATCGATCCGATGCCGATGCCGATGAGATGATCGATCTGGCGGTGTCGGCCCTATTCCGTACGGCCGAAGAAGACTCCGCCACCGGGGGCCCCGATCTTGTGCGGGGCATCTATCCGGTGGTGGCGGTCATTGGTGCCGACGGATTCCAGCGAGTGGACGACTCAGACGTGGAGTCCCGGTTCCGCGACCTCCTGGCCAGCTTGGAGAACCAAGGGGGTGATCCAGGATGACCATGCCCTTCTATGTAGCGCCCGAGCAGTTGATGAAGGATCGGGCCGATTTCGCCCGCAAGGGCATTGCCCGGGGTCGGGCTCTGACTGCTCTCAGCATTGGCGACGGCATTCTGATCTGCGCGGAGAATCGGTCGAATACATTGCGCAAGGTGAGCGAGATCTACGATCGGATCGCCTTTGCCGGCGTGGGTCGCTACAACGAGTTCGATCAGCTTCGCATCGCCGGGGTACGGCACGCCGACCTCAAGGGCTACACCTACAGCCGCGAGGACGTCGACGCCCGGAGCCTGGCCAACCAGTATGCCCAAGTGCTGGGCCAGACATTCACCCATGAGATGAAGCCCATGGAGGTGGAGATTCTGGTCGCCGAGGTGGCGCCAGAACCCCACGATGACCAGATGTTCCACGTGCTCTACGACGGCACCGTGAACGACGAGGCCGGCTATACCGTGTTGGGGGGAGAGGCTGATTCCATCGCTGAGCGGCTGGGCCAGACCTACGACGGGAACTGGGGGGTGGGCGAGGCGGTCACTGCCGCGGCCGCGGCCCTCGCCGGGGAGGAGCGGACGCTGGAAGCCGACGACCTTGAGGTAGCCATCCTGGTGCGGGACACCGGACAAAGGGCATTTCAGAGGATCGAGGGCGACGAGTTGGCCGGGTTGATGGACTGATGGACCGGCGTATCTTCGGGATCGAGATCGAGTAGATATGGACCGGCGTATCTTCGGGATAGAAAACGAGTACGGCGTGACCTGCGCGCTTCGGGGCCATCGACGGCTCAGCCCTGATGAGGTGGCCCGATACTTGTTCCGCCGAGTGGTGTCTTGGGGCCGCAGCAGCAACGTGTTCTTGGTCAACGGCGCCCGGCTGTACCTCGATGTGGGCTCCCACCCCGAATACGCCACCCCGGAGTGCGACTCGGTTTACGACCTGGTGGCCCACGACAAAGCCGGCGAGCGCATCCTGGAAACGCTCATCGAGAGTGCGGAGCTGCGGCTGCGGGAGGAGGGCATCCAGGGTGACATCTATTTGTTCAAGAACAACACCGATTCAGCTGGCAACAGCTATGGCTGCCACGAGAACTACCTGACGAGCCGACGCGACGATTTCTCGGAGTACGCCGAGGTTCTGATCCCCTTCCTGGTCAGCCGCCAGATCTACGCCGGAGCGGGAAAGGTGCTCCAAACCGCCCGGGGGGCTGCCTACTGCATAAGCCAGCGGGCCGAGCACATCTGGGAGGGGGTCTCGAGCGCGACCACCCGTTCCCGCCCGATCATCAACACCCGTGATGAGCCCCACGCTGACGCCGAGCGCTATCGGCGGCTTCATGTCATCGTGGGCGACTCCAATATGAGCGAGTACGCCACGTTCTTGAAGACAGGGGCCACCAGCATTCTGCTGCGGATGCTGGAAGATCCTTCGGTGGTGCTTAGGGACATGACGCTGGACAACCCCATCCGGGCCATTCGGGAGATCAGCCATGACCAAACCTGCACTCGCCGAATCCGCTTGGCCAGCGGCCGAGAAGTCAGCGCCCTGGAAATCCAGTCCGAATACCTCGACCGGGCCCTCAAGTACGCCGAGAGCCGCGACTTGGACCCCCAAGAGAAGCAGGCCCTGCAGATGTGGGAGCACTGTCTGACCCAGATTGCCAACGATCCCCTTAATCTGACCCGGGAATGCGATTGGGTGATGAAGCACCACCTCATCGAGGCTTACCGCGAACGCCACGGCTTGGCGCTCAGCGATCCCCGGGTGGCCCTGCTCGACCTCCAGTACCACGACGTGAATCGGTCGCGCAGTCTCTTCTACCGGATGCAGAACCGGGGCATGACCGAGCGGATGTGCGTGGACGCCGAGATCAACCACGCCGTCGAGAATCCGCCGGCCACCACTCGGGCCCGACTCCGGGGTGAGTTCATCCGGCGGGCCAAAGAGCGCAAGCGGGACTACACCGTGGACTGGGTGCACTTGAAGCTGAATGACCAGGCCCAGCGGACTGTTCTATGCAAGGACCCGTTCCGCGCCCACGACGAGCGGGTCGAGAAGCTGATCGAATCCCTGTGATGGCCAGGCGAAAGCCGGAGCAGGTCAGATTGGAGCGCTTGCTTCGACTCATCGCGGCGCTGATCGACACCCCTCGCTTCCTCTCCATCGAGGAATTGCACCAGAGGGTGGGCATCTCCCGGGGGGAGGACTCAGCCGGCTATCCGGAGAACGGCTCAGCGGCCAAGCGGGCGTTCCACCGGGACATGAATCAACTGGCCGAAGCCGCCATCCCGGTCATCTCCGGGCCGGTTCCCGGCCAGGAGCGGGAGACCTGGGGGTACCGCATCCGCAAACAGGACTACTCCCTGCCCGAGATGGATTTCGAGGCCGATGAGCTGGCCGCCCTGCACCGGGCAGCCACCGCGGTCCGGTTCGACGGGGTCTCGGGATCGGAGGCACTGTGGAAACTGGGGGGCCGGGTAGGAGAGGGGACCGACGCCGAGCTGGCCGCGGTACCGGTCCATCCCGCGCTGGCCGACCTCTTTCAGGCCGTCACCGAGCAGAGGGTGGCCGAGTTCAGCTACGGCGGGCAATCCCGCTCGGTGCAGCCGTGGACGCTGGCCTTCGATCTAGGCCACTGGTATATGGTCGGCCACGACCAAGGGCGGAACGACAAGCGCACATTCCGGGTAGACCGGATCGAGGACAGCGTCACCCTGGGTCAGCCCGGCGGCTTCGAGCAGCCGGAGGGCACCGCGGGCTGGGTTCCGCTCCAGCCGTGGAAGTTCGGACCCGGCCCGGCTGTGACCGCCCGCCTGAGGGTTGACGCCGGCCAGGCAGTCTGGGCTGCACGCCGCCTCGGTCAGGAGCCCTCTGAAAAGGACTCCGACGGGTCAGCGGTGTTCGAGATAGCGGTACGCAGCCCAGATGCCTTCCGATCCCTGGTCTTGGAGTTCTTGGAGCACGCCGAGATACTCGGCCCCCCCGACCTGCGGGCCGACATGGTGGCCTGGCTTGAGAGGTTTGGCCGATGAGCCGGTTGAGCGCAGGAGATCGGCTTGAGGGGTTTGGCCGATGAGCCGGTTGAGCGCAGGAGATCGGCTTGAGGGGTTTGGCCGATGAGCCGGTTGAGCGCAGGAGATCGGCTTCGGCGGATGCTGGAGTTGGTTCCCTGGATCATGTCCCAAGGCACAGCTGAGCTGAGCGAGGTGTCCCAGCGGTTCGACTATCCCGAGGCGGAATTGCGAGAGGACTTGGTGAAGGTGTTGTTCGTCGTGGGGCTGCACCCTTTTACCCCAGACGAGCTGATTTACGTGATGGGCTTGGATGAGGAGGACAACGGCGGCTGGGTGGCGATCAGCAACGCGGATTATTTCTCCCGCCCACTCCGGCTCACGCACGGCCAAGCCCTGGGATTGATTGGGGCCGGGGAGGCCCTCCTGTCTGGCGTCGATCCCGATGGCCCATTGAGCCGGGGACTCGCCAAGTTGGCCGACGGTCTAGGGGTGAGCGTCGGCGAGGACTTGGCGGTCAGTCTGGGCGAATCGGCCGACGAATGGGTTGAGCCGCTGCTGGATGCGGCCGCTGATCACCGCCAAGTTCGGATCCGCTACTTCAGCTACGGGAGAGGCCAGGAATCCGAGCGCGTCATCCATCCCTATCGAGTGTTCTCAGATCTCGGCAACTGGTATGTGCAAGGCCACTGCCAACAGGCCGGCGGTCTGCGAGTGTTCCGCATCGATCGGATCAGAACCCTCCAAGCACTGGAGACACGCTTCGAACCGCCTGATGAGGCGGGAACGGCGTCGGCATTCGAAGCGCGGGCAGGCGACCCCCGGGTCGTGCTGCGGCTGGCCCCAGGCGCTTCATGGGCCATTGAGAAATACCCGACCGACAACCAGGTGGTTCTCGACAGTGGCGAGATCGACGCCACCATGTCAGTGAGCCACATCAGCCGATTGGAGCGGCTATTGCTCCAGCTCGGTCCCCAAGCGGAATTGCGCCACGCTGATGCGCCGATCGCCGCCGATCAAGCGCGGATTGCCGCTCAACGGGTGCTGGCCCGCTACCAGTAGGGGCGCAGGCAGCCATGAGCATCGACCAGCCCGAACAACAGGAAACCACGTTGGTCGCGTCGCCGTCTGGAGACGGTGGAGAAGGCAATGCCGACGGCAAAGAGAAAAAGTCCACTGCACGGATCGCCATTGAGTGGACGGCCGTTTTGGCCGGGGCACTGGCCTTGGCCTTGATTTTGCGGGCAGTGCTCTTTCAGGCGTATTACATCCGCTTCACTTCAATGGAGCCCACTCTGAGCAATGGGGATCGGGTCTTGGTGAACAAGCTGGGCTACGACCTCCACGACGTCAACCGCGGTGATCTAGTGGTGTTCGAACGGCCGCAGGGAGTAAGCGGCCGGCAAACCGACGACCTCATCAAGCGGGTCATCGCCCTCCCCGGCGAGGTCATCAAGTTCGTCGAAGGTGATGTCTACATAGACGACCAGCGTCTCCATGAGCCCTATCTGGAGCCATCCGCGATCACCACGGGCAAAATGCCTTCCAATTGCGCGGCCATTGTGAATGAGGGATGCCGGGTTGGGGCGGGCGAGGTGTTCGTCATGGGCGACAACCGGGCCAACTCCACCGACAGTCGGTCGTTCGGCCCAATCTCCGAGCATCTGATTGTCGGACACGCGTTCCTGCGCATCTGGCCGGTTACCGAATTCGGGCGCCTCTAACTACTGGGCGTTAGCAGTCGAGGTGGTCGTGGCCATGTCCATGGCCATGGTCGTGGCCGTGGCCGTGATCGTTGAAGACGTGGACCACTCCGTCGGTGTGGTCGTCGTGCTCGCCATGGAATACGCAGTCGTCTTCATCGCCGTGAGCCATGCGGAGGCCGAAGGCAGCTTGCAGGTTCTTGTTGGTCAGCACGTCGGCGGGCCTGCCCGATGCGATCGTGCGGTTGGCCAGAAGAATCACTTGGTCGCAGAGTTCGGCCTCATCCATGTGATGGGTGGAGATAACCACGATTCGGCCCCGTTTGCGCTCCTCGTCAACGATGCGAAGGATCGTCTCCTGGCTAGGCATGTCCAAGCCGGTGATGGGCTCGTCCATCAGCAGAACATCAGCGTCGTGGGCCAAGGCCTGGGCTACCATCACCCGCTGGCGCTGGCCCCCCGACAGCTCTCCGAACTGGCGGTTGCCCAGCTCCGATACCTCGAGGCGTTCGGCCGCGTCTTCGATGAGCATGCGATCCGCTGATCCGAAGCGTTTGATCAAGCCCCGGTCGCGAAAGCGGGACATGCGCAGCACGTTGGACACGGTCAACGGCATCCAACCCCGTTGTCCATGCTGCTGGGCTACCAGAGCCAGTGATTTCTTGGAAGGCTCGGGGGTAATGGTTCCGTTCGACGGTTGAGTAAGGCCGCACATCAACCGCAGCAAGGTGGTCTTGCCCGAGCCGTTGGGACCAACCAGGGCACTGGACGTACCGTGCTCGAACTGGCAGGTGACGTCAGCGAGGGCAACGTGGCCGTTGCCGTACCGGGCGGTGACGTCATCGAAGCAAATGGGTTCCTTGTTTTGAGCCGCCGGGGCTCCCGTGAATGCGGCTCGCTCGCTCATTGCTTCTCAGGGTACCAGCATGCCAGAGCGTCTCTCATGCGATCGACGTGGTCGCTGTACACCGCGTCGATGCCCATATCCAGCAGCTCGTTGAGCACCCGGGGCTGCTGGGCATCCCACCCGAAGCACAAGACCTCGAACCGGTGAAAGAGAGTGACGAGGCCCCCGGTCCAGTCGGTTTGGTGAAGGTTCACCGAGTCGATGGCGGCCTCGGCCAAAACGGCGGCCCGTCGTTCCGGCCCGCCTTCCATGCGGTTCAACCGGGTGGAGTTGCACAAGCGCACATCAGGCCACCGGTCACGCAGACCGACCAGGGTGGCCACGTCGGGATGGCACAGCCACAGCCGGTTGCGGAGCAAATGCCCGGTGCGGGCCGCAGCTCCATCCACGGCGGCGATCACCGCGGGCGCCGCCTCGGGATCTTTGAGGTCGAGCGACAGTTCGAATTCGGCGCCGCATGCGTCATACATCTCGGCCAGAGTGGGAATGTGGTCGGGCAGATCGTCGCGGCGGCAATCGGATATGGGACGCCGCCGTCTCAGCCGACCCGAGCGCACCCATCCGTCGTGGTCCAATACCGCCTGCCCATCGGCCGTCACCCACACATCGCTCTCCAGGCCGGCAGCCCCCATTTCCAAGGCCCTGGAGAACGCGGCCAACGTGTTCTCCCGTTCGACAGCTCGGGCCCCCCGATGGGCAAACCCGATGGGCGGTGTCTGAAGGGGAGAAATCCGGGGAGCCACCAGTTCATCTTGGGTTGCTGACAGAGGCTCGAACAACCCCACCGGGGAATGGGAGGGGTAGCCTCGAAACGTGGGCAACCTCGGATGGGCCGAAATTGCGGTGATCGCAGTGGTGGCCCTGGTGGTGCTGGGGCCCGACAAGCTGCCAGGAGCAGCCCGTCAGATCGGCAACTTCATCCGCCAGATCCGCAAAATCTCCACCGGATTCCAACAGGAGTTGCAAAACGCCCTAGACGAGCCCATCGAGGCTGAAGCCCGACGGCAAGGGGAACTAGCAGTGGAGCAGAGCAAGCAGGAAAGCCCACAGGAGGTTGAACAGGCCAGCAACCCACCCCCTGACAGCTCGTGAGCGACCAAGGGGAGGGCCGCATCCGGCCTAACTGCGGGGCCATGACGTGAGCGACCAAGGGGAGGGCCGCGTCCGGTCTAGCGACGGGACCATGCCGTTGATGGAGCATCTGGTCGAGCTGCGATCACGGCTCATCAAGTGCATCTTGGCCGTGGTGGCCGGAGCGGTGGTTTGCTGGGTGTTCTATCCCCAGATCCTGGACTGGCTGGTCCAGCCGTACTGCGATGTGATTCCCGAAGAGGCGGTGACTGAGGAGGCGGCGAGACAGAACCTGTTCGGAGGATGCGAGCTGCTGGTTCTGGATCCGCTGGAACCGTTCTCGGTGCGGCTGACCGTGGCGGGCTACGGAGGGTTGACCCTGGCGATCCCGGTCGTGCTCTGGCAGATGTGGAGGTTCGTTCAGCCCGGCCTCTACCCCCGAGAACGACGGCACGCAGCCGCGTTCACGGTGGCCGGCGCCTTGTTGTTCGCGCTGGGGGCCGGATTGGCCTATTGGAGTATCCCCCGGGCCCTGAACTTCTTAGCCTCGATCGGAGGCGAGGACTTGGTGACCGGCTTCTCCCCGGCCAAGTACCTGGGGTTCGTGGTCAAGATGATGGCTGCTTTCGGCATCGGCTTTGAGTTCCCCATTCTGCTGGTGTTCTTGCAGCTCGCCGGAATCATCCACTACCGCCAGCTGATCAGGTGGCGGCGATTCGCCATCGTCGGCATCGTGGCCCTGGTCGCGGTGATCACCCCCAGCGGTGATCCCTTCACGCTGATGGTGCTGTCGGTGCCCATGTACTTGTTCTATGAAGCGGCGATAGCCATCGGATGGATGCGAGCCCGCCGAGAACGCCGCCGAACCGTTGAAG
>VYDF01000154.1 GCA_009843565.1 Acidimicrobiia bacterium
TAGCACGCCCCTGTGTCCGCGACCGGAGTTCGGTAGCGTACCCGAACATTTCCGAAAGTGGCACATGGGCCTTGACAATTTGTTCGCGGCCCCGCTGCTCCATGCTGTCGATCTTGCCCCGCCGACCGTTCAGGTCACCGATGACATCGCCCATGTACTCCTCGGGAGTCACCACGTCCACGGCCATGATGGGCTCGAGAAGGATGGGTTTGGCCTTGCGAGCGGCGTCCCGGAATGCGGCGGTGGCCGCGATCTTGAACGCCATGTCCGATGAGTCCACATCATGGTGCCGGCCATCGGTGAGGGTCACTTTGAGATCCACAACTGGGAAGCCGGCCAAGGGTCCAGTGGTCATGGCGTCTTGCATGCCGCTGTCCACCGCGGGGATGTACTCCCGGGGAATGCGCCCGCCGGTGACCTCGCTGGCGAACTCGTAGCCCTTGCCGGGGTCGTTCGGCTCCATGTTGAAAGTGATCTCGGCGTACTGGCCGGAACCGCCGGTCTGCTTCTTGTGGGTGTAGGTGAACTTGGCCACCGCCGCGGAGATGGTCTCCCGGTAGGCCACCTGGGGCTTGCCCACCGAGGCGTCCACGTTGAACTCCCGCAGCATTCGCTCCACCAGCACCTCGAGGTGCAGTTCGCCCATGCCGGCAATGAGGGTCTGCGCAGTCTCCTCGTCGGTGCGGACCTGGAAGGTGGGATCCTCCTCGGCCAGGGCAGACATGGCTTTGCCCAGCTTGTCCTGGTCGGCCTTGGTGCGGGGCTCCACCGCCACTTGGATCACCGGATCGGGGAAGTCCATCTGCTCCAGTTCGAGGGGGTGGTTGGGATGGGTCAGGGTGTCGCCGGTGCGAACGTCTTTGAGGCCGATGCCGGCCACGATGTCGCCTGCTCGGACGATGTCGAGGTCTTCCCGGTCGTTGGCGTGCATCTCCAGGATGCGCCCGATCCGCTCTTTGCGGCCGGTACGGACGTTGACCACCTGGCTGCCCTTCTCCATCTGGCCGCTGTACACCCGGAAATAGGTGAGTTTGCCCACGTGGGGGTCGCTCATGATCTTGAACGCCAACGCGCTGAACGGAGCCTCGTCGTCAGCGGGCCGCTCGCAGTCCTCTCCCTTGTGGGTGCCTCTTACCGCGGGGATGTCCAGCGGTGAGGGCAGATATTCGATGACTGCGTCCAGCAGGGGCTGAATGCCCTTGTTCTTGAAGGCCGATCCGCACAGCACCGGCACGCTGTCCAGCGACAGGGTGCCGGCCCGCAGTGCGTCCCGCAGGTCGGCCGGGGTGATCGATTCTTCGTCTTCGACGTACTTCTCGAGCAGGTTCTCATCAAATTGGGTGAGCTGGTCGATGAGCTTGAGGCGAGCTTCCTCGGCTTTGTCCCTGAGGTTTTCGGGAATCTCGGTGACATCCCAAGTTGCGCCCAAGTCGTCGCCCCGCCACACCAAGCCCCGCATCTCTACCAGGTCCACGACGCCCAGCAGGTCGGCCTCAAGCCCGATGGGCAACTGCACCACCGCGGTGTTGGCCCGCAGCCGCTCTTGAATGGTGAGCACGGCGTGCTCGAAATTGGCGCCGGTGCGGTCGAGCTTGTTGATGAAGCAGATCCGGGGGACGCCGTACTTGTTGGCCTGGCGCCAAACCGTCTCCGACTGAGGCTCCACCCCGGCGACACCGTCGAACAATGCGACCGCGCCGTCTAGCACCCGCAGGGAGCGTTCCACCTCCATGGTGAAGTCCACGTGGCCAGGGGTGTCGATGATGTTGATGCGGTGCCCGGCCCACTCTGCGGTCGTGGCGGCCGAGGTGATGGTGATGCCCCGCTCCTGCTCCTGCTCCATCCAGTCCATGGTGGCGGCGCCGTCGTGGACCTCTCCGAGCTTGTAGGCCTTGCCGGTGTAGTAGAGGATGCGCTCGGTGCAGGTGGTTTTGCCCGCGTCAATGTGGGCCATGATGCCAATGTTGCGGGTCTTTTCCAGCGGGTGACGAGACATTGTCTTGAGGGGTGGGACCGCTTACCAGCGGTAATGAGCAAAGGCCCGGTTCGACTCAGCCATCTTGTGCAGGTCGTCGCGCCGTTTCACCGATGCCCCCAGACCATTGGAGGCGTCAAGGATTTCATTGGCCAGACGGTCGATCATGGTGCGCTCGCGCCGCTCCCGAGCGTGGTTGACAATCCAGCGGATGGCCAGCGTGTTCGCCCGTCGGGGGCGCACGTCTACGGGAACCTGGTAGGTGGCTCCACCGACGCGTCGGCTGCGGACTTCGAGTTGGGGGCGCACGTTGTCGACAGCCCGCTTGAGGGTGCCGATCGGCTCAGCGCTGGTCTTGTGCTCAACGATGCCGAGCGCGCCGTACACGATGCGCTCCGCGGTGGAGCGCTTGCCCCGTTGCAGCACCTTGTTCACGAACTGGGTGACCAGCAACTCGCCGTAAACCGGATCCTTGGGGAGGTCGCGTCGCCCTGCGGGGCCCTTGCGAGGCATCGCTAGTCTTCTCTCTTGGCGCCGTAGCGACTGCGGGCTTGGCGGCGCTCGGCCACTCCCGATGTGTCAAGCGTGCCGCGGATGATCTTGTAGCGCACCCCCGGCAGATCCCGAACTCGACCGCCGCGCACCAAGACGATGGAGTGCTCTTGGAGGTTGTGACCCTCTCCGGGAATGTAGGCGGTGACCTCCATGCCGCTGGTCAAGCGGACGCGAGCCACCCTTCGCAGGGCCGAGTTCGGCTTCTTGGGGGTGGTGGTATAAACCCGGGTGCACACGCCCCGTCGTTGGGGCGCGCCCTTGAGAGCTGGCGTCTTTTCCTTGCGGAACTTGGACTGGCGACCCTTGCGCACCAGCTGCTGAATCGTGGGCACAGCACTTCCTAGGGCTGATTGAGACAAGATTGAGAGCGCAGAAAACCCACGCTCGGCCAATCAGTCTACGCCCCTATCGTTCCCATCGGCAACACGTCGGCGTCGGTGGCATCAGCCGGAGCGTCCCAGTGCGCGAACTGATCTGCCAGGTCAATGTCATCGTCGGTCGAGGTGTAATACTCCATCGGCGTGTAGTCGGGGGCATGGGTGGCGATCTCCCGATACAGCTCCATACCAGTGCCTGCTGGAATCAGCTTGCCGATGATGATGTTCTCCTTCAAGCCGATGAGTCCGTCGTGGCGGGACTCGATGGCCGCTTCGGTGAGCACCCGAGTGGTCTCCTGGAATGACGCCGCCGACAGCCAGGAGTCGGTGGCCAATGAGGCCTTGGTAATCCCCATGAGCTCGGGCCGGCCCTCGGCTGGACGCTTGCCTTCTTGGGCAAGCGAGCGGTTCACATTGGTGAATACCTGGGAGTCCACCCGCTCGCCGGGCAAGAAGTCGGAGTCTCCCGGCTCCTGGATTGCCACCCGGCGAGTCATCTGGCGAACGATCAGCTCGATGTGCTTGTCGTGGATGGACACGCCCTGGTCGCGGTACACCCGCTGGACCTCGTCCACCAGGTATTGCTGGGTTTCCCGCACGCCTCGGATTTCGAGGAGCTCCTTGGGATCGCGAGGCCCATCGGCTTGCGCCACCGAATCGCCGGCGGCCACCTCCTGGCCCTCGACCACGGCCAGCTTCCAGGCCGGGTCGATGACAGTGGACCACTCGGACCCGTCGTCGCTCACCACGGCCAGGCGGCTGATCTTGCCGTCTTCCTCGTTGATTCGGACCACGCCGGAAATCCGGGTCAATTCCGCCTTGCCCTTGGGAGTGCGGGCTTCGAACAGCTCCACCACCCGGGGCAGACCGCCGGCGATGTCCTTGCCGGCCACGCCTCCGGTGTGGAAGGTGCGCATGGTGAGCTGCGTGCCCGGCTCGCCGATGGACTGGGCGGCGATAACGCCGACAGCCTCGCCCACCTCGATGGGCTGGCCGGTGGCCAGGGAGAGACCATAGGAGGCCCGGCTGATGCCCACCTCGGAATCATCGGTGAGGGGGGACAGCACCCGTACTCGGGTCACAGTCGGATCGTCGCGCAGCAGGGCAAGCTCCTCGTCGCCCACGATGGTGCCCCGCTTCAGCACGGTGCCGTCGCCCAACGCCACGTCATCGGCCAAGGTGCGGCTGAACAGGCGGGTTTCCAAGTAGGCACGCCGTCCTGGCTCGTCGGCCACGACGTCTTCGATCCAGATGCCCCGGACAGGTCCTCCGGTCTCGAACGGGTCCCGGTCGTTGATGATGACCTCTTGGGCCACGTCGACCAGGCGACGGGTGAGATAGCCGGAGTCCGCGGTGCGCAAGGCGGTGTCCACCAAACCCTTGCGGGCGCCGGGGGTGGCAATGAAGTACTCGAGCATCGCCAGACCCTCGCGGAAGTTGCTCTTGATGGGACGGGGAATCATGTCGCCCCGGGGGTTGGCCACCAGGCCTCGCATGCCCGCGATCTGGCGGACCTGCATCATGTTGCCCCTGGCGCCGGAGCCCACCATCATGTCGATGGGGTTGAACTTCTCAGACTGGAGCACTGCCTCCATGCGCTGGCGCACCATCTCGGTGGCCTCGGTCCAGATCTCCACCTCTTTCTGGCGTCGCTCGCCGTCGGTGATGATCCCCCGGCGGAACTGGTTCTCCACCTTGTCGGCTTCCTTCTCGTATTGGTCCAGGATGCTCTTTTTGTCGTGGGGGACCTTGATGTCATCCACCGACACGGTGAGCCCGGATTGGCTGGCGTACTCGAAGCTCAGGTTCTTCAGGGCGTCGAGGCTGCGGGCCACCACCTCTTTGGTGTACTGCTGGGCCAGCCTGTCCACGATTGCGGTTATGTCTCGCTTGGTGGCGACATGGTTCACATACGGGAAGTCGTCGGGCAGGGTGCTGTTGAAGAACGCTCTGCCCACCGTGGTGGGGGTGTAGGTGGCCGCGTCACCGTTGGCGGGGGTTTCCACTAGCTCGGGGATGCGGTATTCGATGCGGGCGTGAAGTTCGACCTCGCCGGACTCGTAGGCCCGCTCGATCTGGTGCTGATGGCGGAAGACCCGCCCCTCGCCAAGAGCTCCCTCCACTTCCTCGGTGAGGTAGTAGGCCCCGATGATCATGTCCTGGCCGGGAGTGACCAGAGGACGGCCGTGGGCAGGACTCAGCACGTTGTTGGCCGACAGCATCAGCACCCGAGCCTCGGCCTGGGCTTGAGCGGACAGGGGCAAGTGGACTGCCATCTGGTCGCCGTCGAAGTCGGCGTTGAATGCCGTGCACACCAGCGGGTGGATCTGAATGGCCTTGCCCTCCACCAGCACGGGCTCGAACGCCTGGATGCCCAGGCGGTGCAGGGTGGGGGCCCGGTTCAGCAGCACAGGGTGCTCTTGGATGACCTCGTCGAGCACGTCCCAAACTTGGGGGCGGCGGCGCTCGACCATCCGCTTGGCCGACTTGATGTTCTGGGCCAAGTCCTCTTCCACCAGCTTCTTCATGACGAAGGGCTTGAACAGCTCCAGCGCCATGAGCTTGGGCAGGCCGCACTGGTGCAGCTTGAGGGTGGGGCCGACCACGATCACCGAGCGCCCGGAGTAGTCGACCCGCTTGCCCAGGAGGTTCTGGCGGAATCGCCCCTGCTTGCCCTTGAGCATGTCGGACAGCGACTTGAGGGGCCGGTTGCCCGGACCGGTCACCGGTCGTCCCCGGCGGCCGTTGTCGAAGAGGGCGTCGACCGCCTCTTGGAGCATGCGCTTCTCGTTGTTGACGATGATCTCCGGCGCGCCCAAATCGAGCAGCCGCTTTAGGCGGTTGTTGCGGTTTATCACCCGGCGGTAGAGGTCGTTGAGGTCAGAGGTGGCGAATCGTCCACCGTCCAACTGCACCATGGGGCGCAGCTCCGGGGGGATGACCGGAACGGCGTCCAAGATCATGGCTCGGGGGTCGTTGACGCGCCGACCGTGCTGGTCGCGGCGATTGAAGGCAGACACGATCTTCAACCGCTTGATGGCCTTCTGCTCGCGCTGTTGCGACAGCTTCTTCTGACCTTCGGGGGGGTCGAGCTGCTCCCGGAGCTTGCGCTCCTCCTCGTCGAGGTCGACGCTGTCGATGAGGGTGGCGATGACCGCCGCACCCATACCCCCGGAGAACAGGTCGCCGTAGCGGTCTTCCATCTCCCGCCAAAGCTCCTCGTCCTCGATGATCTTGCGGGGGAACAGGTTGGTGAACTCCTCAAATGCCCGCTCGACCAGATCGATCTCCTCTTCGTATTCCTCGTCGAGGGCGAGCAGGTCTTTTTCGGCTGCCTTCTGGCGGGAGTTTTTCTCCGAATCCTTGGCTTCGTCGGCCTCCAGCTCGACCAGCTCAGCCTCTAGCTCGGCCAGACGCTCGTCTCGTCGCTCTTGGTGCTCCTCGCGGATGGCCTCGATTTCCTCGTGCATCTCCCGCTCGAGCTCGGGAAGCCGCTGGTGGCGCTCATCTTCGTCCACCTCAGTGACCAGATTGGCCGCGAAGTAGATGACCTTCTCAAGTTGCTTGGCCTTGAGCTCCTCCTTGGGCTCGGTGCCCATCAGCAGGTAAGCCAGCCATGATCTCGTGCCCCGCAGATACCAGATGTGCACGGCTGGGGCCGCCAGCTCGATGTGTCCCATCCGATCCCGGCGCACTTTGGAGCGGGTTACCTCCACACCGCAGCGCTCGCAGATGATGCCCTTGAAGCGGATGCGCTTGTACTTGCCGCAGTAGCACTCCCAGTCCTTTGTGGGCCCGAAGATCTTCTCGCAGAACAGCCCGTCCTTTTCCGGCCGGAGCGTGCGGTAGTTGATGGTCTCGGGCTTCTTCACCTCGCCATTGGACCAAGTCCGAATGGAATCGGCGGTGGCCAACCCGATGGAGAGCTGGTCGAAAGCGTTGACATCCAACATCTAGAACGGCCTCCCTGCGACGCGGCGCTCGTCCTCGTCATCTGATCCCCGTTCGGGGCGTGAAATATCGATACCCAGCTCCTCGGAAGTGCGGAAGGCGTCGTCGTCCAGCTCCGTGATCTCCACTTGCTGGCCAGCGGTGTCCCTGACCTCCACATTCAGGCACAGAGCCTGCATCTCTTTGATGAGCACTTTGAAGCTCTCCGGAATGCCCGGTTCGGGGATGTTGTCGCCCTTGACGATGGCCTCGTACACCCGCACCCGGCCCAGCACGTCGTCAGACTTGATGGTGAGCAGCTCCTGTAGGCAGTAGGCCGCGCCGTAAGCCTCCAGCGCCCAGACCTCCATCTCGCCGAAGCGCTGGCCGCCGAACTGGGCCTTGCCGCCCAGGGGCTGCTGGGTGATCATCGAATAGGGGCCAGTGGAGCGGGCGTGGATCTTGTCGTCCACCAGGTGGGCCAGCTTCAGCATGTACATGTAGCCGACCATGATCCGGTTGTCGTAGGGCTCGCCGGTGCGGCCGTTGTAGAGCTCGGCTTTGCCGTCGGTTC
Organism: Acidimicrobiia bacterium; assembly: GCA_009843565.1. Classification (GTDB taxonomy): domain Bacteria; phylum Actinomycetota; class Acidimicrobiia; order Acidimicrobiales; family Bin134; genus Poriferisocius. The sequence goes on from VYDF01000154.1 coordinate 7,412, forward strand.
CCACAAGGCGCTCCCCGTCGACGGTCTCAGGCTTGATGTGCTCCAAGAGCTCCTGGATGGTGGGGTGCTGTCCCGAGTGGCCAGCCTCGTCCCAGTGGGCGCCGTCGAACACCGGTGTCGCCACCAGAGTGGCAGCCTGTGTGGCGGGGCGGGTCTTGCGTCCGTCGCCCCGTTCGGCCTCCTGTCCCACTTCGCCGTTCACATCCCAGCCCCAGCGGGCCGCATAGCCCAAGTGGGCTTCTAGCACCTGGCCCACGTTCATGCGGGAGGGGACCCCCAGCGGGTTCAAGATGATGTCCACCGGGGTGCCGTCGGCCAGATAGGGCATGTCCTCCATCGGGAGGATCTTGGAGATGACCCCTTTATTGCCGTGGCGGCCGGCCAGCTTGTCGCCGACAGAGATCTTCCGCTTCTGGGCCACGTACACCCGGACCAGCTGGTTGACTCCCGGAGGGAGCTCATCGCCGGCGTAGCGGTTGAACTTCTTGACGTCGATGACTTTGCCGTTCTCACCGTGGGGGACTTTGAGGCTGGTGTCCCGCACTTCCCGGGCCTTCTCCCCGAAGATGGCCCTCAGCAGGCGTTCCTCAGGGGTCAGCTCCGTCTCGCCCTTCGGTGTGACCTTGCCCACCAGCACGTCGCCGGGGCCGACCTCGGCGCCGGGGAGGATGATGCCCTCCTCGTCAAGGTTGGCCAAGATCTCTTCCGACAAGTTCGGAATGTCCCGGGTGATCTCCTCGGGGCCGAGCTTGGTGTCACGGGCATCGATCTCGTGCTCGTGGATGTGGATGGAGGTGAGCACGTCGTCGCGCACCAGCCGGTCGCTCAGGATGATGGCGTCTTCGAAGTTGTAGCCCTCCCAGGCCATGAAGGCCACCAGCAGGTTCTTGCCCAGGGCCATCTCGCCGTTGTCGGTAGACGGTCCGTCGGCCAGGATGTCGCCCTTGCGGAACCGCCCGCCCGCCTGAACCAGCGGCTTCTGGTTGATGCAGGTGTCTTGATTGGAACGCTCGAACTTCATGAGCTTGTACGAGGTCAAGCCGGAGTTCTTGTAGTCGACCGTGATGCTCTCGCCGGCGACATCGGTGATCGTGCCGTCTTCTTCGGCGATGATCATGTCTGCTGCATCCCGAGCAGCTTTGCCCTCGATGCCGGTTCCCACATACGGCGCCTCGGTCCGGATCAGGGGCACGGCCTGGCGCTGCATGTTGGCTCCCATAAGAGCCCGGTTGGCGTCGTCGTGCTCGAGGAACGGGATGAGCGCGGTGGCCACCGAGACGATTTGCTTGGGAGAGACGTCCATGAGCTGGACCTCGTCGGGCGGCACCGAGGAGATCTCGGTGGTGGCCCCGAAGAACACCTCTTGCTCGAGCTGGGCCTGCAAGCCCTTCATGGTGGCCGCCTGGGGAGAGCGCCGAACCAGTACCCGGTCGTTGACGAACCGGTTGTGGCTGTCGAGGGGCGCGTTGGCCTGGGCCACCACGTACTCCTCCTCGTCGTCGGCGGCCAGCCAGACGATCTCATCGGTGACTTGGCCGTCGATCACCTTCCGGTAGGGGGACTCGATGAAACCGAACTCGTTGACCCTGCCGTAGGAGGCCAGCGCGCCGATCAGGCCGATGTTGGGGCCTTCAGGAGTCTCGATCGGGCACATCCGTCCGTAATGGGAGAAGTGGACGTCGCGCACTTCGAAGCCGGCCCGCTCACGGGACAGACCGCCCGGACCCAGCGCCGAGAGACGGCGGCGGTGGGTGAGCCCCGACAGCGGGTTTACCTGATCCATGAACTGGGAGAGCTGGCTGGTGCCGAAGAACTCCTTGATGGCGGCGGCCACCGGCCGGTTGTTGATGAGCGACGTGGGAGTGATGGCCTCGACGTCTTGGGTGGTCATGCGCTCCCGCACCACCCTCTCCATGCGGGAGAGGCCGATGCGCACCTGATTCTGGATCAGCTCGCCGACTGAGCGGATGCGCCGATTGGCGAAGTGGTCTTGGTCGTCGAGGCGGTAGCCGGCCTCGAACTTCACGAGGTGCAAGAGGTAAGTGCAGGTGGCCAAGACTTCAGCGGGGGAGAGCACCGGCTGGTCGGGATCGGGGCGATCCAACCTCAAGCCGAACAGCTCTTCGATGCGGTCCAACTCGGGTCCCAGCTTGCGGTCGAGCTTGTAGCGGCCCACCCGGGACAGGTCGTAGCGGCGGCTCTCGAAGAAGGCGTTGCGGAAGTAGTTGCGGGCTGCCTCCACCGATTGGGGCTCGCCGGGACGGGCCCGCTTGTAGATCTCCAGCAGGGCCTCGTCCTGAGTCGTGTGCTGGTGCTTGTCGCTCTCCCACTGGTCGGCCAGGAAGTCGAAGTGGGTTACGAATCGGTCGAGAAAACCGGGTTCGTTCTCCTCGTCGTAGCCCAAGGCCCGCAGCAGCGTGAACAGGCTCATGCGGCGCTTGCGGGCTACACGGGCACCCGCGGTGGGGTTGCGGCCCGGCTTGTGCTCGACGTCGAACTCGATCCACTCTCCTCGGTAGGGGTGGATGGTGCCGGTGACCAACTGGTGCTTGCTCAGGTTGCGGAGCCGGAATCGCTCGCCGGGCTGGAAGATGACCCCCGGCGAGCGCACGAGCTGGGACACCACGACCCGCTCGGTTCCGTTAACGATGAACGTTCCCTTTTCGGTCATGACCGGGAAGTCGCCCAAGAACACAACCTGCTCGATAATCTCGCCGGTGAGGCGGTTTGAGAAGCGGGCCTGCACCAGGATGGGCGCCGAGTAGGTCATGTCCTTCTCTTTGCACTCTTCCACCGAGGTGCCCCAACGGGGGCCGGGGTTCAGGTCTTCATCGTCGGGGTCGAACTCCAGCTCGAGCTGGAGGTTCTCCGAGAAGTCCTTGATGGGACTGATGTCGCGGAAGGCATCGGCCAAGCCTTGGCGGATGAACCATTGGAAGGAGTCCTTCTGGACCGCGATGAGGTCAGGTAGAGCAAGCACCTCCTCCAGGTTTCCGAAGGAGTAGCGGTCGCGGGTCGCCGAACGGGGGGCCAAGGTGAGCTCCTGAGATGGTGTGGTGGACGGGCAACGCCGGTAGGCTCCTCGGACCCCTAAACATCAACGGGAGGGCGGAATCCCGAAAACGCGGCCGCGACAAAAGAGAAATCGTGGCCAGGGGACGAGCGAGCACGTATCCAAGAATGATACGCGGCGCGGGCATGGTTTACAAACCATGCCCGGTTGGATTGTGCCGTTCGAGTGCTACTTGAGCTCTACAGCGCCGCCGGCCGCCTCGATGAGCTCCTTGGCCTTTTCGGCGTCTTCTTTGGAGGCCTTCTCCAAGACCGGGTTGGGAGCGTTGTCCACCAGCTCTTTGGCATCTTTGAGACCCAAGTTGGTGAGGGTGCGCACCTCTTTGATGACTTGGATTTTCTTGTCGCCCGCGCTGGTTAGGACAACGTCGAACTCGCTCTGCTCTTCGGCGGCACCGCCACCGTCGCCGCCGTCGGCACCAGGAGCAACCATCATCGCGGGCATGGCCGCGGCGGGGGCCGCTGCCTCCACGTTGAAGCGCTCTTTGAACGCCTCTTTGAGCTCGGACAGCTCGAGCACGGTCATGGACCCGATGGAGTCCAGAATCTCGTCAACCTTGGACATGGCAGTTCCTCATTCCTTTTGTCTGTGGTTTGTTGTTGTCGATGGTTTGCGTCGGCGCCGGCGTGCGGATCATGCCGCCGCCCCGCCCTTCTCGCTCAGCGATTCAAGCAGCCCGGCGGTCTCGACCAACGGGGCATCGAGGAGGCCGGCCATCTCGACGAGCGAAGCCTCCAGCAGTCCGGCCATCTCGGACAGCGGAGCTTCCAGCAGCCCTACGATCTCGGCCAGCAATTCGGTTCGGGTCCCGAGCTTGGACAAGGCGCTCACATCGTCGGCCGAAAGCACCTGACCGTCGAGCACGGCCCCTTTGATCGATAGGAATTCGGAATCGTCGGCATACCGGCACAGGGCCTTCGCCAACGACACTGCGTCGCCGGGGGAGCCGTCCTCACGGGTGCCCGTGAATGCCAAGGCAGTGGGGCCCACCAATACCTCGTCGAGGTCCAGCTTCAGCTCACGGGCAGCGAAGCGGGTCAGCGTGTTCTTGTACACCTTGTACTCGCCGCCGACCTCTCGCAGCTGGTGGCGGAGGTCGGCCAGGGCCGGCACGTCGAGGCCTCGGTAATCGGTGATGACCACCGCTTCAGCCTCAGAGATGCGCTCGCGCACCTCGTTCACGACGGCCACCTTTTCGGGGCGGGGATTGTCCATCAGGTATCAGCCCTTTTACCGGGACGCAGAGTTTTCATCACAGTTGCCAAACCCTCCGTGAGATGCAGCAATGGGGCGCCGCCGACATGCGAACGCCCCATGGTCTCGGGAGAGTTCACCTCGTCAGGCCAGCTTCAGCTGATTAAGCGGTGTTGGGCACTGCGCCTGATGTCTGCGGCAAATCGATTAGTTGTAAGCCGAGAAAAGGTACCAGATCAGTTGCTGGCGCCCAAGTCGGCAGGATCCAGTCGGACGCCGGGCCCCATTGTGGAGGAGATGGTGACCTTGCGGATGTAGCGCCCTTTGAGGGCCGCGGGCTTGGCCCGGTTCAGCTCTTCCATGACCGCTCGGATGTTGGCCACCAGGGCATCGGCCTCAAAGCTGATCTTGCCCACCGGCACGTGGACGTTTCCCTGGCGGTCGGTGCGGTACTCCACCTTTCCGCCCTTGAACTCGCCCACTGCTTTGGCCACGTCATCGGTGACCGTGCCGGTCTTGGGGTTGGGCATGAGCCCTCGGGGGCCCAGGATCTTCCCGAGCTTGCCCACCACCGACATCATGTCGGGGGTGGCGATGGCCACGTCGAAATCCATGTTGCCCGCTTGCACTTGCTCGGCAAGGTCGTCGGCGCCCACCACGTCGGCCCCGGCCTCGCTTGCTTGCGTGGCTGCCTCGCCCTGGGCGAACACCGCCACCCGTACATCGGTGCCGGTGCCCGAGGGCAGGCTGACCGTGCCCCGGACCATCTGCTCGGCTTTGCGGGGATCGACCCCCAGACGAGCTGCGAGCTCCAAGGTCTCGTCGAATTTTGCCCCGGTCAAGCTCTTCACCAACTCGACCCCCTCTTGGGCGGAGTGCGGAAGTTGCTTGTCGTAGCGCTGGGCGGCATCGCTGTACCGCTTGCCATTTTTCGCCATGTCGGCTCCCTCAGTGTTGTCGGCCCTCCGAGCGAGGTCGTCTCGTCGAGCGGTTGGATATGACTTCTATATTGCTTGGCTATTCGACGGTGATGCCCATACTGCGGGCAGTTCCGGCCACTTGCAGCTTGGCCTGTTCAAGGTCGTCGGTGTTGAGATCGGGCATCTTGATCTTGGCGATGTCCGCGCACTGGGCGTCGGTGATGGCGCCGACCACTTCGCGGCCCGGCTCCATGGAACCCTTCTCCAAACCGGCAGCTTCTCGAATGAGGAAGGAAGTGGGCGGAGTCTTGGTGATGAACGTGAACGTGCGGTCTTCGTAGATGGTGATCTCGACCGGGATGATCTGGCCCCGCTTGTCCTCGGTCTTGGCGTTGTAGTCCCGGCAGAAGTCCATGATGGCCACGCCGTGGGGACCGAGCGCGGTGCCCACCGGGGGTGCCGGGGTGGCTTGCCCGGCGGGAATCTGGATCTTGATTGTGGTGGCTACCTTCTTTTGAGCCATGGCAGTGCCCCTTTTTGGTTAGATCGTCGTTAGAGCTTGGCGACTTGGGAGAACTCGAGTTCGACTGGCGCCTCTCGGCCGAAGATGTTTCCCAAGACCTTCCCCTTGAGCTGGTCTTCGATTATCTCGGCCACCTCGCCGGAGAAGTCGGCGAACGGGCCTTCTTTGACCCGGATGGTTTCGCCCACCTCATACAGCAGGCGGGGCTTGGTGCGGCGGACGGTCTGCTCGCCATCCGTTTTGACCTGAAGGAAGTTCTCCACGTCTTTGCGCTTGAGGGCCGACGGTTTGCTCCCCCGCTGTCCGTGCCCGACGAAACCGGTCACGCCCGGGGTATTTCGAATCACGTCCCAGGAGACGTCGTTCATCTCGGCTCGAACCAGCAGATAACCGGGGAACATTTTCTTCTTGGTAGTGACCTTCTTGCCACCCTTGAACTCCACCACGTCTTCCATCGGGATGACCGTTTCGTGGATGTGGCCCTCGGTGTCCATGGTCTTGCGACGGGCCTCGATGTTCTGCTGGACCTTGTTCTCATAACCCGATTGGGTGTGAACCACATACCACTTGCCGGGCATGTCGTAGGGGCTGATGGTCTCGGTATCTTCTTCGTCCTTCTCGTAAACCAACTCGTCGGCGTCGATGAAGTTGTCGGCGTCGTCAGCTTCGCCGGCGTCGCCGGGCAGGGCGTCGCCGGGCAGGGCGAACTCTTCCGACTGGTCGCTAGTGATGGGTTCGGGTTGGGCTACAGGTCCGGTGGGCAGCAGCGCCGCGGCGGCCTCGGCAGCATCGACGGTGTCGACGGTGTCGACGGCATCCACGGCTTCGACGGAATCGGGATCGGCCGCGACAGGGTCTGCGCTGGCGGGAAAGAGGTCTGTCATCTCGCTTTCGTCTATCTCAGAGCTCATCGGTCGAACAACTTCAAGATGGCCTCGCTGAAGCCCCAGTCGAGCAGGCCGATGGCGGTGGTGAGCAGCACGAGAACCACCAGCACCACGATGGAGTAGTTGACAACTTCCTCGCGTCGAGGCCAAGACACCTTGCGAAGCTCGCCGCGGACCTCGCGCAGAAACTGGGCAGGCCCGACCCGCTCCTCACCGGGCCGAGGCTGATTGCGAGGTTGGCGGCGGTCGCGGACCGGGGTGCCTTCTTCATCGACGAAGCCCTGCCTTTTGGCCATCCGCTTCTGTTGTCTATTCAGGTCGGTCATTGGGACTCCAGTGCGCCCGGCACTGCGGAGATGGAATTGCTTGCGCAGGGCAGGAGGGACTCGAACCCCCAACCGCCGGTTTTGGAGACCGGT
>VYDF01000185.1 GCA_009843565.1 Acidimicrobiia bacterium
CTGACTCCCCCGAGACAATGGATGACGCCATTGAGGCCGCCTTCCCCTGGGTCGAATTTCTCTCACCCGAAGAGCGTCGCGAGTTTGCCGAGGATCTGACTCGTACCATTCTGGCCTGTGCCAGCATCGAGAGCTTTGAACCAGTGGAACAGACACTGCTCGAATGGCAAAACACCGCCGAGATTCTCAGCGACCCCGAACTCACCGCCTTGCTTACCACCCCCATCACCGTTACCCACGGCGGACGTGTCCTTCCTCCCCCAGCCGTCGACTGATGCCCCGACGCCGGGACCGAGTCGCTCCCCCGCCGCGCAAAGGCGGATGGGACTGCCGATACGCGTCCAATGCCGCCGCCAACTCGTGGGGGCAGTTCGGTGCCTCTGTCCCCAACAACATCCGATCAGCATGGGAGCTCATCACGGCAGACCCACGGAATCGGAGCAAGCGTCAACATCCTCTGCGAGGTCGCTTTGCCACTGCCACCGTCAATGGCATCCAGCTTCCCCAGTGGCAATACGAAGTCACCGGCGGTGGCCGTATCTGGTACTGCATCGACGACGACAAGAAAACCATCTGGGTAACCGCCGTCCACCCCGGCCACCCCAAAGCCACCGAGTGACGGTCGCAGCCAATTGCAACCCGTCGAACCTTGTAAAGAAAGACCTCCCTTTCACCCACTCAGGCATGGGCTTGGCCCCCATCAGATATGTGCCCCAATGATCCCGATGAAGGAGTCCCTGTTGTCTCAACTAGCGAGCTTCCAATTCAGCAATTTGCTCGATACGCGCTTGATGTCGTCCCCCGTCAAATGGTGTCTCCAGCCAGAGCTCCATGATTTCGACTGCAAGTTCTGGGGCGACGATCCGGGCGCCAATAGCCAGGACGTTTGCATCGTTGTGTGAGCGCGACAACCTCGCCGTAGCCAGGCAGTTGCATAGAGCCGCACGAATGGAGGGGATCTTGTTGGCTGCTATCTGTTCACCTTGTCCAGAGCCGCCGAGCACAATTCCCCTGTCAGCCCGTCCTGCCGCTACGTCCCGCGCCACACTGGCGCAGATTCCTGGATAGTCGACCGGCTGAGTGTCCACCGTGCCGCGGTCAACCACTTCGTGACCGTGTTGCTGAAGCGCTCCGATCAGAGTCTCCTTGAGCTGAAAGCCAGCGTGATCAGCACCAATTGAGATTCTCATGTCAACCAGACGCTACCCCGAGTGATATGCCCAAAGAGTCTTCTGGGATCCTGAGGTAGCTCTGACTCAATTGGAGTTGCAGCCATTGCCGATTCGCTCTCAGTTCTAAGGCACGGCCCCGCGGCGCGAGGCGAGGATGATTCCAGACGCAACATCCAACTCGACTGCGACGAGGCGCGAGTCGGTCATCAGCACCTTGCGCACGTTCTTTACCGTCGAGCGACCCTGCGCAGAGTCATAGCGCGAGACGTCCATGTCGTCGACAAGTAGTAGGCCTTGAGGTGCGAGTGCAGCGATGGTGAGTTCGAGGCCAGTCCATTTGCCCGCCTCGGCATCGGCGAAGATCAGATCAAATTGGCCCAGTGCTGGAAGCAAAGCCTCAATATCGCCCTCAACTATCGATGAATGGGCAGGGAGATCGACCTCCGTAAGGAACGCAATCCGCTCAGCATCCCGCTCTATGGACACGACTTCGACGTCGATTCGGGAGCCAAGTCCAGTCAGGATCCACGCCAGCCCCACACCAAACCCCGTTCCCAGTTCGAGAATTCGACCACCGAACGGCGTCGTTGCCGCGAGAACCGCAAGCATCTCCCCTAAGCCTCGTTCACACGAGTGCTCGAAGCCATGCTCGGCCGCCCGATTCTCGGCCGCCAAGACTGACGAAGGCACCTTCTTCACTTGCTGATGCCGCGCATTGACAAGGTCAACCAGCGTAGGTACGCGAAGTCGAAGGCATGGAACGAATATGTGTTGATATCTCGCCAGAGCCTGGAAGCACCGCACACGTCGGCCGCCCTGAAGTCATCGAGTGTCCGTCCACGAAGAACACTACTGCGAGTTTCGGTAGGGTCCCGTGCGATGTTCTGCATGCACTGCGGCCAAGCACTTAAGGAGTTACCTCCTACTAGTTGCCCCGCGTGCCATGAACCACTCTGGCTGAATCCCAAGCCCAGTGCTTCTGCCCTCATCGTCCAAGACGATGCCGTCCTCCTTGTGAAGCGAGCGAACGAACCGTGGCGGGATAGTTGGGACATCCCCGGTGGATTCTGTGATCCGGCGGAACACCCAGAGGCAACTGCAATCCGCGAAGCGCGCGAGGAAGTCGGACTTGAGATAGAAATTACTCGCCTCCTTGGCATTTGGATGGACGAGTATCCCGATCCTCGAGTTGCGCTTGGAGAGCGTCCTGTCGAATCAACTCTGAACATCTACTACCTGGCTCGAGCTGAGCTCCCTTATCAGTACTTGAACAACCCTTCAGAGGTTAAGGAAGCCCGCTTTTTCCAACGGTCAGAGCTGCCAACTGCACTGGCATTCCCCGAACACATAGGTCCCGTTCTCGAAGCCTGGAAAAGCATGGGAACCGACGTTGGCGCAGACGATTGATGTCATAGTCGAAGCCCGCCCGCGGGATTGCAAAGACAAACTGTCACTGGTCGTGAGTAGTGTGCTCGGCATGGCAAACAGAGCTGTGACCAGGGATTTTGAGGCAACTTTGAAGTTGCCCGCGGCAGACCCAGAGGACATGTCGGGCGACCAGCGGCGAGCGTCTCTGGCATCTGTGCGCCGTGTTGAGGCTCGGCTGGCCGGATGGAAGACACGGCTCATTGGAGCCGAGCGCGATCAGCATGGCGTGGGCGCAGCCGAGATGGCTGTTCGAGAGGAGCTTCGGGCTTCCAAGCGGGAAGCCAAGCGGGACGTGGAAACCGCAACCAGCTTGTCTGGGCTGACCGAAACCTGGAGGGCTCTCGAAGCTGGAGAAATCCCCCAGAAGCATGCCTGGCTGATCGCCAAGGCTTCATCAGAGGGGCCGATTGATGAAACCGCCTTGACCGAGGCGGCTAGGCACCAGCCCTACGACCAGTTTGCCCGCACACTCCGCCAGCAGCAGCGGGAACTCGCAGAGGATGACGGCCAATCGATTCTGGACCGTCAATGCGAGAAGCGCAGGGCGAATATGTTTGAGAGCCGGGAAGACGGGATGTTCGTGGTGTCCGGTGAGTTCGACCCGATCATCGGCAATCGGATTGCCTTGGCAATCTCCGACAAAGAACGAGAACTGTGGCGCAAGGAAGACCCGAAGAGTCGCCGAACGCCGCAGCAGCGGATGGCCGACGCGCTGGCTGAGTTGATTCTCGAGCCGAAGTCAGGCCAACCACCTCGCACCGCATTACTGGTGATCGCCGACTATGACGCCGTTCATCAGGAGTTGGTCAATGCTCGGCTGTGCGATGGCACGCCCATACCGTTGGGCGAAATGCGTCGGTTGGCCTGTGATGCCGACATCCTGCCCGCCGTGTTCCGAGCCAAGACCCAGAGACTTTGGCTGGGCCGAAAGAGGCGGATAGCCACAGAGGCCCAGCGGGTCGCGTTGGCGCTGCGGGACAAGGGCTGCGTCGGCTGCGATGCCAACCCCGCTTGGTGCCAGGCCCACCACATCCAACCCTGGTCCTGGGGTGGGCCGACCAACCTCGACAACTTGGTGCTGGTCTGCGCCCGCTGCCACCACAACATCCACAACGATGGGTGGGAAGTGGTCAAGTGTCCCACTACCAGGCGATATGACCTGCGGCCACCGTCCGAGCCGTTCCCTGACGAGGGCACTATCTCCTATCGATCTTCGCAACGCAACTCGGTGCTCCTGAGTTGAGTGCAGAATTTGAAGGCAGACCGGCAATGCTCACGGCTGCGTCTCTTTCGACCGGTCGATTTGAGACCGACGGCCTCCAAACCGGGACTTGCACCTTGACAACGGAATAGAAGCAAGCTGCCAGGGCTGGCCGCTGACTTGCTGGGCCTAGACCAGGTTTTCGACGAAGCCTTCGAGTTGGCGGAGGTTGCGGACTTCGAAGACTCCGTCGCAGTGGACGCCGTACTCGGAGACGATGGAGTCACCGGTGTCCCAGTAGGCGCCGGGCTCGGGGTTGAGCCAGAACACTTTGCGGGCCCGGTGCTCGATCTCTTTGAGGATCCAGGCCTGGGAGGCGTGGTAGTTGTTGCGGGCGTCGCCCAGGATCATCACCGTGGTCTTGGGGCCGACGTCTTTCCCGTAGCGCTCCCAGAACACCTCGAATGCGTGGCCGTAGTCGGAGTGGCCGTCCACCCACACCACGTCGGCCTCGGCGTTCACCCGGTGGACGGCCTCACCGATGTCGTCCACCCCCTCGAAGAAGCTGGTCACCTCGTCGAGGCCATCGATGAACACGAATGAGCGCACCTTGGAGAACTGGTTGCTGATGGCGTACACCAGATGCAGGGTGAACCGGGCGAAGGCGGCCACCGACCCGCTCACGTCGGCCACCACCATGATCTCGGGCTTGGCCGGCCGGGGGTAGCGGAACTTGGGCTCGGCGGGCACTCCCCCGTAGGACAGGGAGTGGCGCATTGTGTTGCGGAAGTCCAGCGGTCCCTTGCGGCCGTGGCGGCGCTTGCGGGCCAGCCGAACGGCCAGCTTGCGGGTGAGCGGGTAGATGGCCCGGCGCAGGGCCATCATCTCCTCCCGGCTGGCGTGCATGAAGTCCACGTCCTCGGGCAAGGGTTTGCGGAGGGTCTTGGCCATGGCCTCCACTCCCCTATCGGCCACCAGCCGGCGGCGGATCTCAGCTTCCACCTCTTTGCGGAGCTGGTCGATGCGGGCCTCGAACTCGTCTCGCTCCAGCCGCTCCTCCAGGGGGGTGAGATCGCCGGGAGCGTCGTGGCGGGCTTGATCCATCAGCCGATCCAACACCCCGTCGAGGTCGAGGTTTCGCAGCGTGCGATATAGGTAGTAGGTGCCTCCTACCGGCCGGCCGGGCTCCATGCCGGCGTAACGCTGCACGGCCTGGCGGGCGATGGCCCGCATCAGGGCATCGTCGCCCCGCATGAGCGCTTGGAAAAGCATCTCGGCGAGCTGCTCGGCCGACATGGCCTCACCGCCGCCCCCGCCCTGGCGGCGCTGCTGACCGTCCATACCGTCGACGAAGTCGGACAGGTCCATGCCCTCGGGCCACTCTCCGTCCACCAAGTCGTATTCGGCCCCCCGCAGCGAGAAGTACACCTCGAAGACCGTCTCGAAGGCCCGCCAGTGGGCGTGGTTCTTCACCAAGGTGGCGGCCAAGGCGTACTTGAACGCATCCCGATCTTCGATGGGGATGTGCTGGATGGCCTCCATGGCATCCAGGTTCTCGGTGAGGCTCACCGGCAGGCCCGCGGCCCGCAACTCAGAGATGAACCCGGCCAAAAGCGCCAGCAGTGGCGAGGTGGCGGGCTCGACTTTCATGGCAGCCTCAGCGCAGCACGACTACGGAGTTGCGGCCGGGACGGCAAATTCCTCGTCGGAGGAAGCAAACTCCTTGAGCGCTTTTTCGATGTCGCTGCGGTACTTCAGCAGGATGTTGACCGTTTCGGCCGCGGTGTCGGCGTCAATGTGCTCCACCCCCAACAGCACCAGGGTGCGGGCCCAGTCGAGGGTCTCCGACACCGACGGAGCTTTCTTCAGTTCGATCTGGCGAACCGAGCGCACAATGCGGGCCACCTGGTCGGCCAGGCTCTCGCCCACACCGGGCACCTTGGCCAGCACGATCTCCTTCTCCCGATCCAGATCGGGATAGTCGATGTGCAGGAACAGGCACCGCCGCTTGAGGGCCTCCGACAGCTCCCTGGTGTTGTTGGAGGTGAGGAACACCAGCGGGATCTGGCTGGCGGCCACTGTGCCCAACTCGGGGATGGACACCTGGTAGTCGGACAGGATTTCTAGCAGCAGCGCCTCGGTCTCGATCTCCACTCGGTCGACCTCATCGATGAGCAGCACCACTGGCTCAGCAGCGCGGATGGCCTCCAGCAGCGGTCGGGTCAGGAGAAACTCCTCGGAGAACAGGTCGTCCTCGATTTGCTGCCACATGCCCTCGCCCTCGGGGTCTTCTCCCTGGCGCTCGGCCTGGATGCGCAGGAGCTGCTTCTTGTAGTTCCACTCGTACAGCGCCTTGGACTCGTCAAGGCCCTCATAGCATTGGAGGCGGATGAGCCGGGCGCCGGTGGCCTCGGCCACGCTCTTGGCCAACTGGGTCTTGCCCGTGCCCGCGGGGCCTTCCACCAGCACCGGCTTCTGCAAGCGCTCGGCCAGATAGACCACACCGGCAATGCCCTCATCGGCCAGATACTGCACGCCGCTCAAGCCCTTGCGCACTGAGTCGACGTCAGCGAAGGAGAAACTCATGGTTGAAGGGTATGCCTAGCCCGTTCAAGCCCCGAAATCAGCGAACTTGCCAGATGGAGCACTAACCCCGCACCTGGCCCTCGCCTCGCACGACGTACTTGGTAGTGGTGAGCTGGCGCAGGCCCATCGGTCCACGGGCGTGCAGTTTCTGGGTGCTGATACCGATTTCGGCGCCAAAGCCAAACTCCTCGCCGTCGACGAAGCGGGTGGAGGCGTTCACCAGCACGGCGGCGGCGTCCACCTCGGTGCAGAATCGGTCGGCGGCCTCCAGATCTGCGGTGATGATGGCCTCGCTATGGCCGCTGCCGGTTTCGTTCACATGGGCGATGGCCTCATCCAGGCCGTCCACCACCTTCACCGACAGCTTCAAGTCGAGGAATTCGGTGAAGTAGTCGGCTTCGGTGGCCTCTGCGATGCGATCCGGCCCCAGGATGGCTTGGGCTGCCTCATCGCCCACCAGCTCGACGCCGGCCAGGTCGTCGGCCAGCGGGGGCAGCAATTCGGCCGCCACCGCCCGGTGCACCACTAGGGATTCGGCCGCGTTGCAAACCGACGGGCGCTGGGTCTTGGCGTTCACCACGATGCGCCGGGCCATGTCCAGATCGGCTGAGGCGTCCACGTACACGTGGCAGTTCCCGTCGCCGTCGATCACGTAGGGCACGGTGGCGTTCTCCAAGATTGAAGCAATCAGCCCGGGACCGCCTCGGGGAATGAGGCAGTCGATGCTGTCCCGCAGCTGCATAAACTCGGCTGCCGCTGAGTGGCTGGTATCGGACACCAGCACCAGGGCATCGCTGGGCAACCCAGCCTTCTCATAGGCATCCCTCATCACGCCGGCAATGGCCAGATTGGAGCCCAGGGCACTGGACGACCCCCTCAAGAATGCGGCATTGCCCGACTTGAGGCACAAGCCGGCGGCGTCGCTGGTTACGTTGGGGCGGCTCTCATACACGATGGCCACCACGCCTAACGGCACTCGCACCTGGCTGATCCGCAGGCCGGAGGGGACCACCCAGCCCCCCACGATCTCCCCCCCCGGATCAGTCACGCCAGCCACCGTGCGCAATCCACCAGCCATGCCAGCAAGCCGGGAGTCGGTCAGGCGGAGGCGGTCCACCAGCGTGGCACTCATACCCGACGCGGTGGCGGCCTCCACATCAGCTCGGTTGGCCTCCAACAAATCGTCTCGGGCCTGCTCCAGTTGGTCGGCGGCCAGCAGCAGCGCATGGTTCTTGGTCTCGGTGTCGGCGGTGGCCAAAACCCGGGCCGCGGCCTTGGCCCGGTCGGCCAACTCGGCCATGGGTGTATCAGCGCTCACCGCGCGAGCGTACCCGACCACTGGTCCTGCTCCGGTAGCGTGTTTTGGCATTCCACCGGTTGAACAGCGATTCGAAGACCCCGACGACTCCCCGCGCCCTAGCGGCAAGGGAGCAGTGCTGGTGGGTGCCGGGATCTTCCTGTCTCGCGTCTCCGGCATCGGCCGAGAGGTGGCGGTGGCGGCGTTCATCGGCGCGGGCCGCATCGGCGACGCCTACCGGGCCGCCCTGACGATCCCCCGTCTACTCCAGAACCTGCTGGGCGAGGGGGTGCTCTCGGCCTCGTTCATCCCCATCTACTCGCAATTGGTCGAGCAGGACCGGCGCAAGGATGCCGGTCGGCTGGCCGGAGCGGTATTCGGGCTCTTGTCCGTAGTCACCGGGTTGTTGGTTTTGGCCGGCTGGCTGCTGGCCGAACCGGTGGTGTCGCTGCTGCTGTGGCGGCTGTCAGACGAGACTGCTGATCTGACCGTCGAACTGGTGCGGGTGATGTTCGCCGGGATCGGGTTCATTGTGCTGGCCGCGTGGGCTCTGGGGGTGCTCAACGCCCATCGCCGGTTCTTCCTGTCGTATGCCGCCCCGGTGATCTGGAACGCCGCGCAAGTGGCGTTCATGGTGGGAGCTTGGCTGGTGTGGCACAACGTGGATCCCGCCGCCCGGGCTTCCGACGTGGCCAAGATGGCGGCCTGGGGAGTGGTTTTGGGCGGGGCTCTCCAGTTTTTGATACAGGTGCCGCTGGTGCTCCGGCTCGTTCCGTCGCTGCGGCTCAGCCTGAATTGGCGCCGCCCCGATGTCCGCACCGTGCTCAACCGGTTCGGGCCCGCGCTTATCGGTCGGGGCGTGGTGCAGGTGTCGGCATACGTGGACTTGATCCTGGCCGGATTGCTGGCTGGCGGGGCGATCGCCGCCCTGGGGTTCGCCCAGGTGATCTACTTCCTGCCCATCAGCCTGTTCGCCATGAGCGTGGCCGCCAGCGACCTGCCGGAGATGGCCCGAGAGCAGGGCGATCCCGAGGCACTGGTGCGGCGATTGCAGACTGGTTTAGACCGCATCGGGTTCTACGTGTTGTTCTCAGCGGTTGCGTTCATCACGATGGGCGGGCTGATTGTGGGGGCGCTGTTGGAGCGGGGACAGTTCAGCGGCGACCAGACCGTGCAGGTGTGGTGGATCTTGGCGGCCTACAGCCTGGGACTGGTGGCCTCGGCGTCTTCTCGCCTGCTGCAGACCGCCTGCTTTGCTGCGGGCGCCGCCAAAGGCCCGGCCCGGGTGGCGGTGGTGCGGGTGGTGCTGGCCGCAGCAGTGGGGGTGGTGCTCATGTTCAGTTTCGACTCGTACGCGGTGGTCAGCGGCAGCGTGGAGCGACTGGGAGATTTCCAAGTGCTTTCTCTGCTTTCGGACGCGGAGCGGGCCGACGAAGCAGTGCGGCTGGGAGCGGTCGGGCTTGCCCTTGGCAGCACGGTTGCCGCTTGGGCGGAATACGGCATTTTGCGCCATCGGGTTCGGCTGCTGCTGGGCCGCAGCCGACCGGTGAAAGGGCCGACGGGACGCCTGGCCATTGCTGCGCTGTCGGCTGCTGCGCTGGGCGCAGTGCTGGCCTGGAGTCTTGAGCCGCTGCCGTTGTTGGTGTCCGCGCCGTTGGCGCTGCTGGTGACCGGAGTGGTCTATGTGGTTCTGGGCCGGGGCTCGGGGGTGGCCGCGGCCGAGGAGGCCGCGACTTTGATCGAGCAGGCCGTGGCCCGGCTGACTAGGGCAGCACGGTCAAAGAATCGCGGTGAATGACCTCGTCGGGAGCACCGGGAGGCATGGCATCGGTGCGCAAGCCCACCACCGAGTCCATGTCGTCTGAGGAGAGCTCCACCAGGCCTCTGGCGAAAACCTGATCGTCGGGACCCCGCACGTCCACCGCATCACCCGGCTGGAAGGCCCCTTCGAAACCGGTGATGCCGATGGCCAGCAGCGAGGCACCCCGCTCCACCATCGCCCGACGGGCACCGGCATCCACCCGCACCGTTCCGGTGGGAACCATGGCGAATCCTATCCACAGCTTGCGGGCGCTCAACCGCTGGGGCTGGGCAGCCACCGTTGTCCCCACACCGGGCACTTGGGCCATAGCATCACCGACGACCCCTTGGCGATCGGCGGCCGCGATCACGGTCCGCAACCCCGACCAGCTGGCAATCCGAGCTGCGGCCAGCTTCGAGGCCATGCCACCGCTGCCCCGATCGGTGCCCGCCCCGCCCGCGGCGGCGGCCAACTCATCCAGCAGGCTCAGGTCGGTGATCTCCTCCACAATTCGGGCTTCAGCGTCGGAGCGGGGATCAACGGTGTGAACCCCTTCGGTGTCGGTCAACAGCACCAGCAGCTCGGCACCCACCATGTGGGCTACCAGGGCCGATATGCGGTCGTTGTCCCCCCAGCGAATGGCGTCGTCGGCCACCGCGTCGTTCTCGTTCACGATGGGGACAACGCCCAGCTTCAGCAGTCGGCTGAGGGTGCGCTGGGCATGCAGATACTGGGTGCGCTCCAGAAAATCCCGAGGGGCCAGCAGCACTTGGCCGCAGATCAGCCCATAGCCGTCCAAGAACTCCTGGTAAAGGGCCATCAGCCGGCTTTGGCCCACCGCGGAGAGCGCCTGGAGGGTCACCGAGTCTCGGGGGCGACCCTGCTCGAATCCGAGCACTGGCAGCCCCGCGCCGATGGCCCCGGAACTGACCACCACCGCCTGATGGCCGTCGGCCACCGCCGCGGCCACCTCACCGCTCAACTTGGCCACCGCCTCGGTTCTGATGGTGCCGTCGGCCTCGGTAATCGACGATGTTCCGATCTTCACCACCACGATCACGGCGACACCTCTTTATCCACACTCAGGTATTCGTCGTCATCGTGATACTCGAACTCGAAGTCGCCGATCCGGGCGGTGTCGCCCGCTTTGATCCCGGCCCGGACCAGGGCCCGGTCCACACCCAGCCGCTCCAGTCGGCGACGAGCGAAGTCCCACGCGCCGGGAGCGTTCAGATCCGATAGCGCGACCGTGCGCTCCACCGCTCGGCCCGCCACGACGTAGGCGCCGTCGTCGGCTCGCTCGACCCTGAAACCCTCGGGAACAGGCCGATGAACCACCACTTCGCCTGAGGTCCCGGCGTCCCGCCCGCGATCTTCCTGGGATCGGGCAGCCCGAACCGCGTCGGCCATGGCCCTGATCAGCTCGGACAAACCGGTGCCGGTCACCCCGGAGACGCACAGCGCTCCTGGCGGCGGCTCCAGATGGCCGACATCGACCTTGGACGCGACCAGGATCCGGGGCCGCTCCAGCAGCTCCGGACGGTAAGCGCCCAGTTCCTCCAACAGCACCCGCTGCTGTTCGGCAGGGTCGATCTCCTCTACTGAGGCCAAATCGACCATGACCACCAGAGCCCGGGCCCGCTCGGTGTGGCGCAAGAAGCGGTGGCCGAGGCCGCGGCCCTCGCTGGCCCCGGCGATGAGGCCGGGGATGTCGGCCACCACCATCTCGAAGTCGTCGTCGGTTCGGACCACCCCCAGGTTGGGCTCGAGGGTGGTGAACGGGTAGTCGGCGATCTTGGGACGTGCTGCGGATATGCGGGAAATCAGCGTGCTCTTGCCCGCATTGGGAAAGCCAACCAGCGCCACGTCGGCCAGCAGCTTCAATTCGAGCCTCAGCCAGCGCTGCTCCCCTGCCTCGCCCTGCTCGGCAAACGCCGGAGCCCGGTTCTGATGGGTGGAGAACCGGGCGTTGCCGTGACCTCCCTGACCGCCGGAGGCGGCAAGCCAGCGAACCCCGTCGGCCGCGAGGTCGGCGAGCAGCTCCCCGCTCTGGTCCTTCACCGAAGTTCCCACCGGAACCCGGACCATGGCGTCGTCACCTGTCGCCCCGTGGCGGCGCTTTCCCTGGCCGTGGCTGCCGTTTTGCGCCCGGCGATGAGGGTGGTCTTTGAACGCGATCAGCGAAGCCACATTGTGGTCGGCCACCAGCCAGACGTCGCCGCCGTCGCCGCCGTCGCCGCCGTCGGGACCGCCTTTGGACACATGGGCCTCACGGCGAAAGGCAACACATCCGGCGCCGCCGTCGCCACCCCGCACATTCAGGCCGCACTCGTCTACGAACTGGGACATCGTCTGTCAATCCGCACTCGTCTAAGCCAAGCGGCTGTGAGCCGCTGGGAGACGATCAGTCGGCGATGACGTCGACGAGCTTGCGGCGGCGCCGATGGCCGAACTTGACCCGGCCGTCGGCGGTGGCGAAGAGGGTGTCGTCGCGGCCGCGTCTGACGTTGTCACCGGGATGGATGCGGGTTCCCCGCTGACGCACGATGATCGAGCCCGCGGTCACCTGCGTGCCGTCGAACACCTTGACCCCTAGGCGCTTGGGGTTGGAATCTCGGCCGTTGCGGGTTGAGCCGCCGCCTTTGGTCTTGGACATCTCCTGCTCCCTTCAGCGTTCCGACTGGCTATGCCTTGATAGCCGTGATCTGGATGCGGGACTTACGCTGGCGGTGGCCCCACCGCCGATGCTGGTTGCTCTTGTTCTTGTAGGTGAAGCCATTGATCTTGCGATCCTTAACCGAGTCCACCACCGTGGCGGTGACCTTGGCCTTGCCGAGCGCGTCGGGGGCGGCGGTCACCGAATCGCCGCCCACCAGCAACAGGGGGATCAGCTCCACCTCGGCCCCGGGCTCGCCCAACAACTCAACGTCAAGGACTTGGCCCTCTTCAACTTTGTACTGCTTTCCGCCTGTGCGGATGACGGCATACACCTGCTTGCGCCTCGCTCACTACTTGCTGGCAGGTCCGACCGACAATTCTAGACGAACTATCAGGCGCCAACCCCAACCGTTAAGACCCCGCCAAACGGCTACTTCTTCGAGGTGAGCGTCTTGTCAAGCTCCAGGCCCCGCCCCTCGCAGGTCGGGCAGACCGATGAGCACGACTCCAGCAGGCCCTCGCCGATGCGCTTGCGGGTCATCTCCACCAATCCCAAATCAGAGATGTCCAGCACCTGGGTGCGGGTTTTGTCCCAAGCCAGCGACTCCCGGAATGCCTTCATGACCTCTTCCCGGTTGCCCCGCTTCTCCATATCCACGAAGTCGATCACGATGATCCCGCCGATGTCGCGCAGCCGCAGCTGCCGGGGGATCTCCTGAGCCGCCTCCAGGTTGTTGCGGAACACGGTCTCCTCCAGATTGGAGTCGCCCACGTTCTTGCCGGTGTTCACGTCGATCACGGTGAGCGCCTCGGTGCTCTCAATGATCAGCGATCCGCCGCCGGGCAGCCACACCTTCTTGTCCAAAGCCTTGAGGAACTGCTCATGCACGTGGTGGCGTTCCAACAGGCTCAGATGCTCGGTCTCGGCGTCGTAGTACTCAAGCCGCTCGCCCAGTTCGGGGGCCACGCTGGACACGTAGTCGTGCACCTGGTCGAACAGGCGCCGATCATCTATCTGGACCGAGCGGAAGTCCTGGTTGAACTCCTCCCGAATGACCCGAACCGCCATCTCGGGCTCCCGGTACAGCAGTCCGGGCACCTTGGCCTTCTTGGACAGGGCCTCGATCTCCTCCCATTGCGAGACCAGCCGCTTCACGTCGCGCTCCAGTTCCTCGGCGGTGATCTTCTCGGCCGCGGTGCGGACGATGATCCCGTGCTCCTCCGGCTTGCACCGGTCGAGCACCTTGCGGAGACGCTTGCGCTCCTTGTCGGGGAGCCGCTTGGAGATGCCGTAGGTCTTGGAGTTGGGCACCAGCACCACGAACCGCCCCGGCAAAGACACTTCCTGGGTCAGCCTGGCCCCCTTGTGGGCTATCGGATTCTTGGTGACCTGGCACATGATGGTCTGACGGGCCTCCAACAGGTTCTCGATGCGGGGTGAGCCATCGGATGTCTCCACATCGTCGGGGTCGAACACCACGTCACCCCGGTACAACACCGCATTCTTGGGAGTGCCGATGTCCACGAAGGCGGCCTCCATGCCGGGCAGCACGTTTTGTACCCGGCCCATATAGATGTTGCCGTGGATCTCCCCGACGTCATCAGCCGGACGGGAGACGTAGTGCTCGATCAACGCCCGGCCCTCCACAACCGCGATCTGAGTGGCTTCGGGGCGGACTTGGACAAGCATCATGTAGCGGCCCACCGGTCGGCCTTTGCGGCGGCGGCCCCGACGGCGCTCCAGAGTCTTCTCATCCAGCTCTACCGGCCCGTCGGACACTCGGTGCTCTACCGGCTGGACCGGGCGGTTGCCTCCCCCTCGGCCC
>VYDF01000149.1:0-4907 GCA_009843565.1 Acidimicrobiia bacterium
GGTGGTGGTGGCGGAGGGGGCCAAGATAGTGAACTCCACGGTGCGGGGTCCGGCGGTGATCGGTGCCGATGCCCGCATCGAGAACGCGTTCATCGGCCCCTACACCTCGATTGGCGCCGACTGCGTGATCGCCGATGCCGAATTGGACCACTCAGTGGTCATGGACAGCAGCCATATCGCTGGCATCAGCCGCATCACCGACTCGCTGATCGGCCAACAGGTACGGGTGTCCCGTTCGCCAGAGCGCCGACAGGTGGTCCGTCTGACGCTGGGCGACCATTCCGATCTACAACTGGGATAGGAGCATGTCGCTGATTGAGTGCTTGCTCGGGAAACGGGAGCAACGACGATGGCCGCAGTGAGCCCTTGTGAGGCGGTCTCGGGCGTGTTCATCGTGTCTCCCGACATCCACGGCGATGAGCGGGGCGTATTTGTGGAAACGTACCGCCGGGAGTGGATTCCCGGCGTCGGTGAGATGATCCAGGCCAACCGGGGCGACCGACGGGCCGGAGCAGTGGTGGGCCTGCACTACCACCTGCATCAGGCCGACTACTGGTATGTGCCGGTGGGCCAGGCCCGAGTGGTGCTCCACGACCTTCGGACAGGCTCGCCCACTGACGGCAGCACCGTTGCGCTGCCCCTAGGCACAGAGCCCGACGGCGTCAACCACCACCGGGGGGTGTACATCCCACCGGGGGTGGCCCACGGGTTTGCCGCCCTGTCGGATATGACCATCACTTATCTGGTGGACGGCTACTACAACCCGGCCGACGAGCTGGGCGTGGCCTGGGACGACCCCGAGATCGCCGCTGACTGGGGCGTGGACAACCCCATCCTGTCGCCCCGAGACCGCTCCAATCCCCGCCGTTCGGACATCCCCGACCATTTGAGGCCCCAATGGGCATGCTGAGACTGGCAGCTGCGGTCATGACGGTCATCCCCGACCATCTGCGTCCTCGATTCGGCGCTGAAGTTTGAGATGAGGCTATTCGTCACTGGGGGCGCCGGGTTCATCGGCTCCAACTATGTCCGCTGGGTGCTGTCGCACACCGACGACACCTTGGTGGTCTACGACCTCCTCACCTACGCCGGCAACCGGGACAACCTGCGGGATCTGGAGGACGACCGCCGTCTGGCGTTTGTCAAGGGCGATGTTTGCGACCGCGACGGGGTAGCCGTCGCCATGGCCGGCTGCGATGCCGTCGTCCACTTCGCGGCCGAGAGCCATGTGGACCGGTCCATCGTCAGCCCTGACGCCTTCGTTCGCACCAACTGCGACGGCACCAACGTGGTGTGCGATACCGCCCGGCAGCTGGAGCTGGACAACGTGGTGTGCATCTCCACCGATGAGGTGTACGGGTCGATCGAGGAGGGGTCGTTCACCGAGGCCGACCGGTTGGCCCCCCGCTCGCCCTACTCGGCGTCCAAAGCCGGGGCCGATCTGATTGCGTTGGCCTACTGGGAGACCCACGGACTGCCGGTGACCATTACCCGGTCGTCCAACAACTTCGGCCCCTACCAGCACCCAGAGAAGGTCATCCCCCTGTTCACCACCAACCTGCTGGACGGGTTGTCGGCGCCGCTTTACGGCGACGGCGGCAACGTGCGGGACTGGTGCCATGTGGAAGACAACTGTGCGGCCATCGACTTGGTGCTGCGGCAGGGGCTGCCGGGGGAGATCTACAACATCGGCGGGGGCAACGAGCTGGCCAATCGCGACCTGGCTGCCCGCCTGCTGGCGCTGTGCGGGCGGGACGACTCGTTCATTCAGCCGGTGGCCGACCGGCCGGGCCACGACCGGCGCTATTCGGTGGACACCGCCAAGATCCAGAAATTGGGATGGCGGCCGGTCCGGGAGATGGATGAGGCTCTGGCCGCCACGGTGGCTTGGTACCGGGACAACCGCTGGTGGTGGGAACCGCTCAAGAGGGCATTGCCGTGAGGGCTGCGCCGTGAAGGTCTTGATCACCGGCGCTGGTGGGCAGCTGGGCCGGGACGCAGCGGAGCGATTCGCGGCCTCAGGTCACGAGGTGGTTGCCGCTGGACGCCGGGAACTGGATGTCGCCCGGCGCGATCAAGTGTTGAGTGCTGTCGACAGTGTTGGACCCGATGTCGTGGTGAACTGCGCGGCCTTCACCGCAGTGGATGCCTGCGAGACCGACGTCGACCAAGCCTTTCTCGTCAACGCCCTAGCGGTGCGCCATTTGGCTGAGGCCGTCCGCCGATTCGGCGCTCACTTGTGCCACGTTTCCACCGACTATGTGTTCTCCGGCGACAAGAGCGGGCCTTATCACGAGTGGGATCGGCCCGATCCTCGGTCGGTCTATGGGGCCAGCAAGCTGGCTGGCGAACAGGAGGCCGGAGAGGCGGCCACCGTGGTGCGGACTTCTTGGCTGTGCGGTCGCTACGGCTCCAACATGGTGGCCACGGTGCTGCGGCTGGCCTCCGAGGGCGGGCCGATGCGGTTTGTGGACGACCAGCGGGGGTCTCCGTCGTTCACCCCCGATGTGGCCTCGGTGATCGAGCGGCTGTGCGCCGACCGCCGCCCGGGGCTGTATCACGTGACCAATCAGGGGGAAGCGTCTTGGTATGAGCTAGCCCGGGAGGTCTTGGCCGCCGCGGGCCATGATCCCGATCGGGTAGAGCCCATCGCCACCGCCGATCTGCAACCGCCCCGTCCTGCGGCGCGTCCGGCCAACTCGGTGCTGGAGAACCGGGCTCTGGCTCTCGCGGGTTTGGCGCGCCCGCCCGATTTCAAGGTGCCGCTGAAACGCCTGGTGACCGACCTGCTGGGCTGACTATCGGCATCACGTCGATTGAACGACGATATAGGGCTGGCATTTGTCGACGGCTTCCTTCTCGGGCTCGCCCAGCGTCGATGGGACTTCTGTGCAGGCCAACTCGAAGAGAAAGGCAAACTCGTCCGGATATTCGACCGCGAGACGCTCCAGCGCTTGCTGTCGGGCGGCGGCTTCTCGGCGGGTTCGGGGGAGCGAGCAGATGTCGGCCACCCCGTCGCCGTCGCTGTCGTGTGGGTAAGTGGTGGGTCCGCCCAGGCTGTGGTTGAAGCAGAAGTCAGGGCCGTCGATGACTCCCGAGTAGTACAGATCGTCTTCCGTCTCGCCCGGTGATCGACCGTTTTCGTCGGGCGGCAACGGCGTGGGTGATGTGGGCTGTGGCGGCGACCCTGTGTCGGCCGGCGCATTGGCCGAGCGCTCTCGATACTGCTGGCACTCATCGGCGGGCTCTTTGTCGGGTTCGCCCAGAGTCTCGGGCACCGAGAGACACTCCTCGGCGAAGTGGACGTAGAAGTTCTCTCTGAACCTGGGATGAACAGCCATGCGCTCCAGCGCTTGCTGTCGGGCGGCGGCTTCTCGGCGGGTTCGGGGGAGCGAGCAGATGTCGGCCACCCCGTCGCCGTCGCTGTCGTGGGCGTAGGTGGTGGGTCCGCCCAGGCTGCGATTGAGGCAGAAGTCGGGACCGTTGATGATCCCCGAATAGAAGAGAGCGTCATCGCGCTGTTCCTCGTCCGACGAAGTCGGCTGGGATGTGTCGGGCACCAATGCCTCCTCCGAGAGGCTGAACACGAACTTGGTGGACAACAGCTGCTTCTGCCCCCGTTCGCGAGCGGCGGTGTTGATCCGGCTCTGGAGCCGGCTGCCGGTGACGGTGACGGTCCGGCTGGTGCCAGTGATCCGTATTGCCGCCTCGTCCACTCGGCCCGACGCCCCTGTGCCGCCGGTGATCTCAATGCTCTGAAGCCGGCCCACCGCGGTATCGGAGTGGTTGTTCAGCCATTGGTTGAATTCGCGCACGGTGTAGACGCGTTCCCAGGAGGCGTAAGGGCTGTGCTGAGGGTCGAACGGGTCGGGTTTGGCTGGCAGGTAGGGGAGTTCGGCGTAGAACACGTAGCCGCTGCGCTCGGTATGGCCTCCGTTGGACGCGTGGTAGAACGCACGGATCGGCGCTCCCTCATAGAACAGCACCTGGCCTGCGGTATTGGCCACCGCTTGGAGCCATGTCCCCGCGTCGGCGTGCTTCTCCCGGGTGTCGCCTACGAATGCCTGGTCCCAGACGGTGGAGTACAGATCGAATGGCCTGGTCCACGAGGAGGATGCTCGACGCTCCTGAAGCGTGGCGGTTGCGTAACTGCGGGCCGCGATGGCCTGGGCTTCGTGTGCGGTCAGCGGCCAGTTCATATGTGATTCGGCGACGCCCCGGAGATAGGTCTCTACGGATAGCGAGTCGAGGATGACGTAGAACTCGCTGGTCCCCCCGCCGGTGGGAACCAGGTTGATGCGTCCGTGGGAGTAGGAGCGTCCGGTGTTGGAGACGGCCACGGAGGTGTCGGTGGCGAAGTGGAGCTGAGCGGAGGTTCCCACACAGCCAGTACCGCAGGCATCGGTGCCGCCATAGATGATGTGCCAGTGGTCGGCATGGCGGGTGATGGCGACGGGGATGCCTGGGGGCACCCGGATGTCGTCTTTACCGTCGATGGTGATGCGGTTGAGGCCCTCGGGGGTCAGGGTGGTGCCGGTGGTGGTGGCCAGCAGGACGCGAATGGCGTCGGTGGGGTGCGCCGGCTCGGGCGGCGGCACGAGTTCTGACTCCGAAGAGTCACCGGTCTCTGTCCCTGAGGCTCCAGGGATTGCGTTGTGGGGGTCGGTTAGGTAGCTCTCGGCGGTGAGGGAGTCGATGGTGATGTGGAACCGGGTGGGGTTTTGGTCGGTGGCGATGAGGTTGATGCGTCCGTGGGAGTAGGAGCGTCCGGTGTTGGAGACGGATACGGCGGTGTTGGTGGCGAAGTGGAGTTGGGCGGTTCGGCCTTCGCAGCCGCTGGGGCAGACGTTGATGCCGTTGTAGGCGATGTGCCAGCGGTTGCCGGCTCGGGTGACGGTGATGGGGGC
>VYDF01000149.1:4917-13882 GCA_009843565.1 Acidimicrobiia bacterium
TGCCGTTGTA
Organism: Acidimicrobiia bacterium; assembly: GCA_009843565.1. Classification (GTDB taxonomy): domain Bacteria; phylum Actinomycetota; class Acidimicrobiia; order Acidimicrobiales; family Bin134; genus Poriferisocius. Next base: position 4,928 of record VYDF01000149.1, read on the forward strand.
GGCGATGTGCCAGCGGTTGCCGGCTCGGGTGACGGTGATGGGGGCACCTGCTGGTGCTCGGGTCACATCCTGGCCGTTGCGGGCGATGTCGGCGTTGTCGACGGTGATGCGGTTGAGGCCCTCAGGGGTCAGCGTGGTGGACTCCCCCGAGGCCAGCAGCACCCGTATTACGTCCTCCGGCTGCTCTAGCTCTGAGCCGGGATCGTTGTGGGGGTCGCTGAGGTACTTCTCGGCGGTGAGGGAGTCGATGGTGATGTGGAATCGGGTGGGGTTTTGGTCGGTGGCGATGAGGTTGATGCGTCCGTGGGAGTAGGAGCGTCCGGTGTTGGAGACGGATACGGCGGTGTTGGTGGCGAAGTGGAGTTGGGCGGTTCGGCCTTCGCAGCCGCTGGGGCAGACGTTGATGCCGTTGTAGGCGATGTGCCAGCGGTTGCCGGCTCGGGTGACGGTGATGGGGGCGCCGGGAGGGGCCCGGGTTGCATCCTCGCCATTGCGGGCGATGTCGGTGTTGTCGATGGTGATGCGGTTGAGGCCCTCAGGGGTCAGCGTGGTGGTCTCGGTGCTGGCCAGCAGCACAAACGTCGAATTCCCAGTCGAAATCGGTGTCGGTGTCGAGACAGGCGTCGGGGAGGGCGTCGGTGTCGGATCGGCAGCAGGCCGGCCGTAGTTTTCGACTAGTTCGGTGCCCTCGTAGTAGAAGCTCAGGATGTCGGGGACGGGATGTCCGGCAATGGATCGGGAATAGGCCCCCCACTGGCTCATACCCACTCCGTGGCCCCAGCCGCTTCCGGCAAAGGTGATCGTCGCGTCGGGATCGACGATGAGCACCGGCTCAGGATCAGGGTTGTCCTGGGCCGAGGACGGCACCGCCGCCAGCACCGATGACGCGACGACGAGCACCAATGTGGCGGCGAGTATCGGGGATAAGCGAAGGCGTCTCATCGACGCCGACCGCTGCCATTGCATAGAACGTCCAAAACCGGTTGGCCGCCCGCCCTGCAATGCTCCCAGTTTCGACCCCTCTCATCAAGTACACCCTGCCGAGAATCATCGTGGTGAGACCGAAAGCGGTGTACAGAATGGTTCCGTGGGTGAAAATCAGCCCATGGCGTCCGGGTAGGGTGTCGTAGTGGTCCGGCGCCTTCTCGAGCGAGTTCTGCCTCCGGGGACCCGTCGCCGAGGGCTTATCAGCGGGGCAATGGTGATTGTTCGGGAAGCACGCAGCGCCGCTGTCCGCACCCGAGCTGAGTGGCAGCGGCGTCGGAATGGATTCAATCGTGAGCTCGAGCGGGGACCGGGGCAAGATCCGTCGAACGAGGGCGCAGGAATTTCCTATCAAGATTGGTTCTGCCGCCTGCCTGCCGATCCCAGCATTTTGGCGGTTCAGCGCCAGTGGTTCGAGGAGTGGCCGCGGCCACCGAGGGTGTGGGGATTGGTAGTAGACGACGGCGGTGATGTGGCGGCCACCGAGGCAACGCTTCGAAGCCAGTCGTGGGGGCTGGTCGAGGTGGTCAAGGTGGAGCCCAGCGGTCTGGCCGAAGAGTTCCATCGGCTGTCGCAAGAATTCCCGAAAGACCTAGTGGTGCTGTTGCGGGCCGGCGATCGCCTGAGACCCGATGCGGTATTTCAGGTCGCCCAGGCTGTGTGGCGCGACCCCTGGCTCGAACTGGTGTATTGGGACGACGATCTCGACACGTTGGCCCAGGTGTGGGAGTGGCACGAAGAGGGAATGCCCGGCGGCGTGTACTTCGAGGGTGATTTGGACCGTTTGAGCCAGCCTCGCCTAAAGCCGGGCTGGTCTCCCGATCTCTTGGTGGGTGCCAACTACATCGGGCGGGCCTTCGCGGTGCGGGCCCGCAATCTGCAACCAGATGCCGCCCGCCGCTATCAGTCGGCCAGAGTCGGCGACGATTCGCTGTGGTGGGACCTCTTGCTGGGCCTCGAGCTCAGCGACCAGCAAGTGACCCGCTTGCCAGCAGTGCTGCAAACGCTTACCAGTCGCGACGATCGCATCGAGTCCCATCACGTCGAGCTTGTGAACCGTAACCTGGCTAGCCGGGGATGGCCGGCTCGAGCCGAGGCTGGCGAACGCGGCGTGAATCTAACGTGGACGCCGGATCGGGAAGCGCGGGTCTCCGTCATCATCGCCACCCGTCATAATCGTGAGCTGTTGGAGGGCGCATTCGACCTGATCCGCTCTGCCGACAATCCCGCCCTCGAACTCATCATTGTGGACAACGGCGGGTGGAGCTCGGACAACGAGGCTTGGTATCAGAGACGGTCTGGCGACCTCGATCCTCATGTCATCTGGTGGGATGAGCCGTTCAACTACTCCGCGGTCAACAATCGGGCTGTCGAGCAGTCCACCGGCGAGGTGCTCGTGTTCTTGAATGACGACACCTCATCGGGCCACCCCCAATGGCTTCAGAACCTGATCGGATGGGCCCAGCGCCCGGAGATCGGGGCGGCCGGCCTCCAGCTCATCGACGACCGCGGCCTCATCCAGTTCGGCGGGGTGGTCATCGGGATGACTGGCTTGGCCGGTCATCTGTTTCAGGGCATGGCCCCCCACTCTGACACCCTGTTGGGGCCCACCGACTGGACCCGCAACACCATGGCAGTCACCGGGGCCTGCCTGGCCATCCGCCGCTCGGTGTTCGAGGAGGTCGGCGGGTTCGACGAACGCTTGGAGCTGTGCGGCAGCGACGTGGTGCTCGGGCTGCGGGCCCGGCAGGCCGGATACCGCAATGTGGTGTCCGCAGCCACCCCGATCACCCATAGGGAGTCAGCTACCAGAGGTCCGCATGTGCCCGAGAACGACGTGTTTGCCAGCTATTGGGCCTACCAGCGGTGGCTGATGGGGGGAGACCCCTACTTCTCCCCGAACCTCAGCACGGCCCATTCCGAACCGGTGCTGCACTGCGAGGAGAAGTCGGGAGTGCTCAAGCAGCTCACCGAGATGCTGGGGCGGCCAATGGAGGTCTTCTACCAGCGCAATGAGACGGGGGAGGCCCACGCGCTGGCGCTCGCCTCCCAGGCCAGCCGCGAGCTCACCGAAGAAGTGCGTCATGGACACCTGTCGGTCAGGGGGCGTCGAGAGGTCAAGGCCCTCAACTGGTTCGTGCCCGAGTTCCAGAGCCCGTTCTACGGGGGCATCCACACCGTGTTCCGTTTGGCCGACCACCTGGCCATTCACCACAAGGTGGAGAACCGGTTCATGGTGATGACCGGCCCTGTTGACCACGACGAGCGGTGGTACCGGTCGGGAATCACCGCCGCCTTCCCGTCGCTGGCCGACAGCCCCATCGTCTACCACGACTCATTCGCCTTCGATCCCGACGATGTGCCCTCGGCCGACGCGGCCATTGCCACCATGTGGACCACGGCATACTTCGCGGCCCGCACCCCCGATCAGGCCCGCCGCTTCTATCTCATCCAAGACTTCGAGCCCATGTTCTACCCAGCGGGCACGCTCTATGCCCTGGCCGAGCACAGCTACCGGCTGGGGCTGTACGGGCTGTGCAACACCGGGCATCTGGCCGACGTCTACCGGGATCGCTACGGCGGAGCCGCTCGCCATTTCTGGCCTGCGGTGGACGGCTCGGTGTTCCATGACCGCGGCCGCATGAAGCCCGATCCCGGCCGTCCGGTGACCGTGTTCATCTATGCCCGCCCCGGCCATCTGCGCAATTGCTGGGAGCTGGCCGCTCGGGCTGTGCGCCTGGTGAAGGACGAGTTGGCCGACGACGTGCGCATTGTGACCGCCGGGTCGTGGGCCTTCCCCGAGCACATGGACGCCCTCATCACGCACGTGGGCCAGCTCGACTACCGGGAGACCGGTCCGCTGTATCGCACCTGCGACATCGGTGTGGCCCTCACCACTTCCGAGCACCCCTCCTATCTGCCGCTGGAGCTGATGGCCTGCGGTGCCGCGGTGGTGTCGTTCGAGAATCCAGCCGGCGACTGGCTGCTGCGCCACGATCACAACTGCATGCAGTCGCCTCAGACCGCCGACGGTCTGGCCGCCGAGATCGTCGACTTGGTCCGGGATCCTGTCCGCCGCCGTCGGTTGGCTGAGCAGGGCGTGGCCGACATCGCCGCCCGCCACGCCCGCTGGGATCAGAACCTGGCCGGCGTGTATGACTACCTTTGCCATCCCGAGTCCGATCATGGCTGATGTGACCTGCCGAGGCGGCGTATTGGAGATCTGGGGCTACCGAGAGCTGATCGGGCGGTTGGTGCAGCGGGAGCTGGGGGCCCGCTACAAGCGGTCGGTGCTGGGCTGGCTTTGGTCGATGCTCAATCCGGCGGCCACATTGGCCATCTACGCCCTGGTCTTTGGGGTGCTGTTGAAGTTCGACCCCCCTCGGGCGGGCAACGGCCGCTTCGACAATTTCGCCCTCTACCTGTTTTGTGCGCTGGTGATGTGGAACGCCTTCTACGGAGTGATCACCGGGGCGATGAGCGCGCTGTTAGACCTGGGCTCGCTTCTGGGCAAGGTGTATTTCCCGCCGGAGGCGCCCGCGGTCGCCGCGCTGTTCACGGTGCTGTTCCAGGCGGCCATTGAGGCGTCCATCCTGATGCTGATCCTCATTTGCCTGGTCAACGTGAGCTGGACCTTTCTGCTTTGGCCGGTTCTGCTGCTGTTTCTCTCGATCTTTGCCCTCGGGATCGGCTTGGTGCTCAGCGTGTGGAACGTCCGCTATCGCGACGTGGGCTATTTGGCCACCATTGCCTTGCAGTTCCTCTTCTACGTGACTCCGATCGTCTATCCGCTGTCGATAATTCCCGAACGGGCCATGGGGCTGCCGACACGGGACATCATTCGGCTGAATCCGCTGTCCCAATTCACGGAGGCATCCCGCGAGCTGCTGTATGGGCTGGACTGGCCCGGTGTGCTTCGATTGGGGCTCATGGCCCTAATCTCGCTGGCGGTGGGCGTGGGCGGCTGGTTGATGTTCAAGGTCCGAACCCGCGACATCGCCGAGGAGTTGTAGCCGATGGGCGCGAACGCTGTGGTGGTCGAGGGCGTGTCCAAGCGCTTCCAGCTGGTCTCAGATCGGCCTCTCAGCCTGAAGGAGGCGTGGACCGGAAAGCGTCTCGGCTCGGGCCGCCGGTTCCGTCGGGTGAGCAGTGAACCATTTTGGGCGCTTCGAGACGTCAGCCTGGAGGTGCCCCGGGGTTCGATGTATGGGCTGGTCGGCCGCAATGGGTCGGGCAAGTCCACCTTGTTGCGGGTCATGGCTGGGATTTACCGCCCCACCGAGGGTCGGGTAGAGGTCGCAGGCCGGACTTCGGCCCTGTTGGAACTGGGGGCGGGGTTCCACCCCGCGCTCAGCGGGCGGGAGAATATCTACCTCAACGCCTCGGTGCTCGGAGTGCCCAAGTCCCAGATCGATGACCGGGTGGACCAGATCGTCGAGTTCGCGGGGCTGGAGGAGTTCATCGACAGCCCGGTGAAGATCTACTCCAGCGGCATGTACGTGCGGCTTGGGTTCGCGGTAGCCGTCCATGTCGATCCCGAGATCCTCATTGTCGACGAAGTGGTGGCCGTGGGCGACGAAGAGTTCCAGCTTCGCTGCTTCAGCCATCTGGAGGCGCTGCGAGCCCAGGGGGTGACCATCGTGCTGGTCAGCCACGACCTGGGGATGTTGCGGGCCAATTGCGATCGGATGGCATGGCTGAATCGGGGTCTGGTGGCCGCGGTGGGCGAGCCACAGGATGTGATCAACGCCTACCTCGACACCATCGATACCGAGGCGGCAGCTTCGGTAGGACATCGGCCCCGACCCGATGACGGGGGGGAAACCCCGTTGCGCATCACCCGACTGGAGTTCTATGACGAAGCCGGGCACCGGCCCAAGACCTTTTCGTCCGGAGATCCGCTGATCGTGCGCATCCACTACCTCGCTTCCGAGCCGATCGAAGACCCGGTGTTCTCGCTCGGCTTCTACGACCACAACAATCTCCATCTCGCCGGACCTCGATCCCACATCGGCGGGTTCCGCCCCGGCAAGTTGGACGGAGAAGGGTGGGTGGAGTTCCGTTTGCGCCGTATCCCGTTCCGCTCGGGAGCGTTCCATGTGAACGCTGCCGTGCAGGACTCTGATGCCTCATACCTCTACGACCGCCGGGCCCGGGATTTCTGGCTGCAAATCTCTGGTGAGCCCGATCCCCAGGCCAATGGGCTGTTGAACCTGCACGGCGACTGGCGGGCTGGGAGCTGAGCTTGGGGTGCGCCGGTGAGTCCTGAGCCCCGCCCGGTGATCTCAATCGGTGAATCGCTGCCCTACACCGACGGGGCCGAGGCTGAGTTGTTGGCGTTGTTCCGTGCCGTCGAGGATCGCCGAGTGGGGTCCGATGAATTGGCTGCCGCGATTCGAGACTGGCCCACCGCCTATCACCTGGCCCCAGAGCGGGCCGTTTTGTTGGCTCCGGTGATCATCAGCCCCGATGACCACGTGCTGGACGTGGGAGCAGGGTCGGGGGTCAACACTCGGATATGTGCCGACCGGGGGGCGGCGGTGACCGCGGTGGAGGGCAGCGCGGCCCGAGCAGAGCTGATTGCCCAACGGTGCGCCGGGCTTGAAGGCGTCGATGTCTTGTGCGGCCCTCTCGACGGGTTGGGGGCCGACAGGTCGGGGGTCTACGACGTTGTACTGCTGGTTGGGGTGCTGGAATATGCCGGGACCAGCCACGGCGGCCGCGGTGGGCCTGCCGCATTCCTCAGTCTGGTGGTGGATGCCGTGGCTCCAGGCGGGGTGGTGGTGCTGGCCATCGAGAATCGCCTGGGTCTCAAGTATTTGCTGGGCTTTCCCGAGGACCATCTGGGATTGCCCTGGGTAGGTTGGGAGGGCTACGGCGACGGCGAGCCGACCACGTGGTCGCGACGAGAGCTTGCTCAGATGCTGGCTGACTCAGGATTGACTGTCCAGAAATGGCTGTATCCATTTCCCGACTACAAGCTGCCCACCGCGGTGCTTGCCGAAGAGATCTACGACCGGGCCGACGGGGTTGAGATGGTCGACCAGATCGTGGGTCACCCCACTAGCACTGAGTACGCCCGCCCGGTGCTGGTTGCCGATGATCGGGCTGCCCACAGGACGCTGCTCACGGCGGGCTTGGGACCCGATATAGCCAATTCATTCTTGGTTGTGGCTGGTCGGGACGCCGATGCCGTGGCCAAGCGGGTAGACCAACAGGTGCTGGCGTGGCGAGCGGCACCCGACCGCCGCCACCGCTGGAGGCAGCAGGCTGTGGTGGCCAACTTGGATCAGGGTCTGACTGTGAGGCGGCGTCTTGTGGCTGAAGACAGAGCCGGTGACTTTGAAGGATGGCTCGGGCAAGTCGAGGTGGCCGAGGAGGCCTATGTCTCAGGCCGCAATCTCGAGCAGTGCTTGTTGGACCGTGCTCGCGATGGCGATGCTGACGGGATAGTGGAGCTGTTGCGGGAATGGCGGGCGGCCCTGGCTGCTCACGAGTCACCGATTGACTCGGTTTCTGCGCCCCATCCCTACCTGCCGGCCGATGCCGTCCAGGCGCTGCCTCCGGATTGGCTGGATGCCGGGCCTGACAACTTTGTGGTGACTGATGACGGTCTCAAGTTTGTAGACCGGGAATGGGTGGCCGCGGGGGGAGTGGATGCGCGGCTGGCCGTGGTCAGAGGTCTCTGGAAGGCAGTGTCGGCCATGTTGAGCGCCCGCTGCCATCTGCCCTGGCCGGTCACCTGGAGCAACGACCGTCTGGTGGCTCACCTGGGCGGGCAGATCGGTCAGGATATCGATGACGCCCTGTTAGAACGGTGGCGGCAGGCCGAGGAGGATTTGATTCGTCGGATCTACCGCCAGCCCGCAGTGCGGTTGGCAGAATTGCACGATGCCGGAAGCCGCTCCCGAATGGATCTTCTGGGGTCGCCGCTAGCCCCCTACCGGCGCATGGAGCACCTAGTCCACCGGCAACAAGACCTGATTGCCGAGCTCCCGCAGATGGCTGCGAACTTGGAGCAGACCCAAGCTCGACTGGCTCAAGTCGAGGCGGAGCTGGCCCAGAATCAGCAAGAGCTGGTCATGACTCGAGCGCGCTTGGCCCGGGTGGCCTGGCGGGAGCGGATTCACAACAAGATCGGCGGGCTGATTCGTCGCTCCTATCGGCGTTGAGGCCGGTGGGCAGATCAAGCCCCGGAATCAAGCAGGTCTTTCAGCGCGATCCACATCTGCTCGCGGGTGACCGAGATATCGAACCGCTTAGCTGATTTGATGCCGCGATCGCGCAGGCACTGGATGAGCTGGCCGTCGCCTAACACCCGGTGCAGGGCCAAGGCCATCGTCAATGGCCGCTTGTCTTTGAGCAGGATGCCGGAATCACCCACCGTTTCAGCCACGGCGGCCGCGTCGTAGGCCACCACCGGCAGGCCGTTGGCCATGGCCTCCACCAACGGCACGCCGAAACCCTCGTGTTCCGACGCGCAAGCGAGAACATCGGATTCCTGGTACCACTGGTACAGGTTCTTGTCGGAGACCTTGCCGGCGAAGACTACCTGGCCATGGACGTCAAGCCTCCGGGCGAGGTCTTTTAGGGATTGCAGATATTGGGGCGGGGATGCTTCTCCCACCAGCACGAGCCGCGACCGGGGTCGGAATCGGGAAAGGACGGCGAATGCGGCGATGAGATCGTGTTGGCACTTGTTGGGCACCAGCCTGCCCACAAACAGCACAGTCCCCCCATCTTCAGCTACCTCCCCATCGCTCAGACCAGCCTGTACAGCTCCATCGGACAGCTGCCAAAGCACGGGAGAAACCACCACGTCGCCGATACCCAGGTCTCTGAGCTCTTGGGCATTGAACTCAGAGTCGGCGATGCCCCGGACGGTGAGGGCTGCCAACTGGCCGAGTTGCTGGCGCCCCCGGGCCACACTTTTGGCCAACTCCGGCTGCCAGGCATCGAAGAAACTCGAGG
>VYDF01000110.1 GCA_009843565.1 Acidimicrobiia bacterium
AGCAGTCGCTGGCCAGACCATTGCCATGGCTGAGGATCAGCCGAGTCCCATCGGGGTTGCCATGGCGACGAAGCAACACCGATGACTCGGAGTCCACTTCGACCTCGTAAACCGACAGCGGTTCGGGGACGCTCCAGACGGCTTCTTGCTCCGTCACGATGGCGGGCCTACCTCATGAGCGACGGCGGCGGCAAAGTCATCCGTTCCAATATCCTCCATACACCAGGACGTCTCGGGGATTTGAGCAAACTGGCCGATGCTCCTGCTCGCTCCTCGGCGCATGTCTTCAGGGATCTCCAGTTCTGACACCTTCAGGGAGAGGCCCTTGCCGTGGGCCTTCACCAACGCCTCTTTGATCGTCCAGAATCGGAAGAACGCATGAAGCTGCTCACAACCCTCAAGTGACTCCAGCTCAGCCTTCTCTCGCGGGCTGAACACGCCCTCGATGAGGTTGTCGAGATTTCGGCGCGGGGCCCGTTCCTCAACATCCACTCCAAGGCGACCCCTGGGCGCTACGGCAATCAACCCGTGGTTGCCGCTGTGGCTCACATTGAAGCTGATGGAAGCCGGCTGGCCGTCAACCAGGGCAAAGGGCTTGCCGTGTTTGGCAGCCTCGAAGGCCAACGACTCGTTGGGACAACCGATCTGCCAGCAGAGGACGGCACGAAGCGCGGCGCGGCACAGCACATAGCGCCGCTGCGCAACTGGCGACTGAAAGCGCTGCCAACGAGAGCGCTCTTCCCCGTCGAGCCAGGCAAAGGCCTCGGCCTCATGGTCGGCATTGGGTCTCAGGTCAACGTGGAAAATGGCGATGTCGCCGACATTTCCGAATGGGCACCACCAATTTCCGGCGGCAGGAGAGACTCCTGTCGACAGAATCTTCAACCAGCGTGGGTTTCGAGGTATTTGATCAAGCTACGCACAGTGAGAAGCTCAGCAAAATCTTCACCAGAGATCTCAATGCCGAATTCTTCATTGACCAGCTTCCAAAAGGCAATGATGTCGCCAGAGGGAACGCCGGCATCAGCGATGTTTATGTCTATGTCCAGGGGACGGCCGAGCGGTTGCCCATCAACTTCCAGATTCTCGTCAATGAGCTGGGTAATTCGGTCCAGTACAGAGGACATACTCTGGCTCCCCATGAATTGACTGCAAAGGCAAAACGTCACCCTAGCCAGAAGACTCATAAACAGCAAAGAAAATAAACATAAATACGATATGACCCCCTATCTGCGGGGCTGGACCCAGTGGCGCCGGCGCTGGAATGGATAGTTGGGCAGCGATAGCCGCCTTCGTTTCTCTCCGCTGAACAGGTGCTCGAAATCGACGGTTTGGCCAGCTTCATAGGCAGCGCCGACAACCTCTACGAAGCTTTCATCGTCGGGATCGAAGCTGTCGAGTGACAGCACTCCCCCTCCTTCGCATGGGTTGATCTCTCGGTCGTGGTCCACAACCGCCCGAAGTCCGGCCCGCAATGACTCCTCGTCGCGAAACACCATGCTGGTCCGGTAGGAGAAGTGGCTGCGACCAATGCTCGCCGTCCACGCCATGTCCGACAGCAGCGAGTCGGCGGAATCTTCCGACAAAAGCAGGTCGGCATGGTCGTCTAGCCAACGCAGATACCCACTGGCCATGTCTCGGACTGCCCCTTCGGACTTGCCCGACAACGGCAGCAACCGTGCTCGCCCCCCTCCCGCTCCCTCTTCAATCTCCATGTCATCATCGACCGGCCGCGGGGCGCCCACGGGCCAGGGAGTCTCATCGAGTCCGTCTTCGCGGTGGGGGGACGGGTAACCCTCCAAGACGACGTGGGCGTTCGTGCCCGAGATCCCCAGCGAGTGGACCGCAGCAATCGGAAGTCGGTCTGGTTCGAGTGGCCATTGGGTGGGGACAGAGGTCACTTGTACCGGCAGCCGCCCCCAGTCGATCTGCGGATTGGGATTCTCGAAGTGCAGTTGTCGGGGAATCAACCGCTTCCTCATAGCCAGCACCGTCTTGATGAGACTGGCGATTCCCGACGCAAATTCCAGGTGGCCGATATTGGTCTTCACTGAACCAATCAACAGCGGACGGTCCTGATCGCGCCCTTGCCCGTACACGGTGCCAGCGGCGTCCACCTCAGCAGGGTCACCCACCATGGTTCCCAGTCCATGGGCTTCCATGTAGTCCACCTCGGAAGGCTCCACGCCAGCCCGCTCCAACGCCTTTTGGATCACCTGCTGCTGGGCCCGCCCATTGGGCAGGATGAGGTCCAAGCTCGCTCCGTTCTGGTTGACAGCCGACCCCAGCACCACGCCCCAGATCCGGTCGCCGTCGGCCTCGGCATCACCCAGTCGCTTCAGGACCACCATCCCGCAGCCCTCGCCTCGAACATAGCCATCGGCCGATGCGTCGAAGGCTTTGCACTGACCGTCCGGTGACAACAGCCCATGTTCGTCGAGGAATCGGGTCATCGCCGGGGACAGGACTGCGTTGGCCGCCCCCACAAGGGCTAGATCGATCTCATCGTTTCGAAATGCGGCGACCGCTTGGTGCACCGCAGCAAGCGACGACGCGCAGGCCAAGTTCAATGGCATGGCCGGACCTTCCAGGCCCAATACAAATGCCACCCGTCCCACCGCCACGCTCCCCACGGTGCCGAACGTGGTGTCGTCGCGGCCGCTTGCCGCGATCACCCGGCGATATTCGCTGTCGCCTACTCCGGCAAACACCCCTGTTCTGGAGCCCTTCAGCTGGGCTGGATCTATTCCCGCGTCCTCCAACGCATGCCAGCTCGTCTCCAGCAGCATGCGCTGTACGGGGTCCATCATTCGAGCCTGAATCGGGGAGATGCGGAAGAAACTGGAGTCAAACCGATCAATCCCCTCGACGAATGCTCCCCGCCGATGCGTCACATCCACCGCCGTGGGGTCGCCGGCAACCCCGCTCCACGAACCCTCGTCTTGTCGCCCGTGGGTTACCGCGTTTCCACCGGCTTCCAGCAGTCGCCAATAGGCCGAGAGATCCTCTGCGCCGGGGAACCGACACGCCATACCCACAATGGCAATTCCGTCTTGGCCATGCTGGCGAGCTCGAGGGCGTGGCTGGGAGACGGGCTCGGGTTTTGCCTCGGCCCCAATGACCTGATCTAGCTCGCCAGCGAGATGGAGAGCGAGGCTGGAAACATCGGGATAGTCGAACACCACCGTGTTCGATGCCATGTACTCCCCGACGAAGGCACGATTCAGGCGGTTCCGCAATTCCACCGCTATTAGGGAGTCCATGCCGAGATCGGAGAAATCTGCGTTGGGCGAGGGTGGTGTTGAGAGCTTCATTACCGCCTGCAACTCCTGCTGCAAGAACGCGGTCAGCAGGGCCTCGCGTTCTTCCGCGGCCGCCTCCCGCAGCTGGGAGAGCAGATCACCCGACATTTCCGCCTCGTCAGCCTGGTCCCCGGTGTCGGCCGACAGCAGCTCTTCGAAGAACGCCAGTCGGCTGTCGAGACCCTCGGTGAACACCGGCCAGTCGACCAGCCCCACCATGGTGGCCACCGCATCCTGGCGTACCAAGCGGTCCAAGGCCTTCATGCCCTGCTGGGGAGTGATCCAGCCCGTCCCCGAAGCGGCTAGCTGTCTTGAGATCCGGTCCCGTTGCTCTTCGGCCTCGCCCAGTTCCGACCATGCACCCCAAGCGATGGACTGCCCGCAGAGCCCTTGGGCCCGCCGATGGGCGGCAAGCTGATCCAAGAACGCATTGGCGGCCGAATGGTTCGCCTGACCGGCTTTACCCAGAACACTGGTAATGCTGGAGAAGAGGAGGAACAGATCCAAGTCGCGATCCTTGGTGGCGCTATGCAGATGCCAGGCCCCCAGCACTTTCGGCCACAGAACCTGCTCGAACCGAGCCCAGCTCAAGTTGGACAGCGAGCCGTCTGACAGAACGCCGACGCTGTGGATCACGCCGCCCAGCGGAGGCATCGAGTCGTCAATTCGGCTCAGCATCTGATCCACGGCCGAGGGGTCGGTGACGTCGGCCAGCTCCACCTGCACCACCGCTCCCCGCTCCCGCAGCCCGCTGATCACTGCCTGGGCGGCATTGTCGGGGGGCCGGCGCCCATTTAGCACGATTGCGGTCGCTCCCTGGTCTACAAGCCACTCGGCCACCTCGCAGCCGATCCCGCCCAGACCGCCGGTAACCAGATAGGTACGATCATCCCGCAATCGGCCGACGGCCAGCGGGGGCATGACGAGGACGTTCTTGCCGATGTGGCGGGCCGACTGCATGTACTCCATTGCGGCGCTGGCCTCAGCCAGTGGCCAGAAGCGATGGACCAGCGGTCTCAGTTCTCCGGCTGCCAGTCGCTCCATCACGCTGCTGAGAGACGCCCCGACTCGATCCGGATCTTCAACCTTCAATACGTCCAACTCCAAAATGGAGTATTCGACATCGGGACGGGCCTCGGACATCTCGGCTTGGCTCCAAATGCCCCGCCGGCCGAGTTCCACAAAGCGTCCGCCATCGGCCAAACAGGAGAGGCTGGCCTCGATGAAGCCCTCCCCGGTCAGGCTGTTCAGCACAACATGAACACCCTCGCCCCCGGTGGCCTCGGTGATCTCGTCGCCGAAGTCGGTCTGGCGGCTGTCGAACACATGAGCCACGCCCAGCGACCGGAGGTAGGCCTGCTTCGGGGTGCTGGCGGTGGCAAACACCTCGGCGCCGGCCGCTTGAGCCAGCTGGATTGCCGCCAATCCCACGCCGCCGGTACCGGCATGGATCAGCACCCGGTCGCCGGCCTTCAAGCCGGCGAGCTCGAAGGCGATCGCCGCAGTGGTGAAGGCCAGAGGCACCGTGGCCAGGATGGGTCCCGGTATTCCGGGGGGCACCGGTGCCACCAACTCCGCCCTGGTCACAGTTTCTGGCGCGAAGGTCCCGAATCCCAATCCCACCACGCGGTCACCCACCGAGACGGCAGTCACATCCGAGGCCACCTCGAGGACTACGCCGCACATCTCGCGGCCGAGAAGAGAGTTGTCGCCCAGCATTCCCATGCTGACCAGCACATCTCGGAAGTTGAGCCCTGCGGCCTCGATGCCGACCCGAACTTCTCCCGGCGCAAGCGGTATCGGCGGCGACGGCTCAGCTGCCAGCCTCTCTATCGACCCCCCAGGATCTGGAGCCAGTCGCCAACCGGGCTCTTCGGGCAGGGCCATCCGGGCGGTCTCAGCACCGCTATAGATCAATCGGGCGACACTGCGGATGCCAGCACGGTGCGCTATGTGGGTTTCCTCGTTGCTGGACAACAGTTCCGCAACCAAATCAGACACCGGCTCCGCGTCCTCGGGGTCGAGATCGACCATCCTTGTCTTGAGGTGCGCCGTTTCCCGGGCCAGGGATTTGCCCATGCCCCACAACGTCGCACCGGCCAACTCTCCGACCGATTCGCAGCCCAGCACCTGGGCTCCCTTGGTGACGAACCAAAGCCCATGGGTCGGCTCGACTCCGGCGTCGATCAGACCCTGAGTCAACGCCAACGCGCTGGCCCCCGCACTTCGGACATCGTCGGCAAGATCCCCGGTAGACGCCTGGTGCCCGTGACCGTCGAGAGCGGCAAGGTGAACGACGCCCCTCACCGGTACGTCTTGGGGAAGGACCGCAATGAGCGATCGCCATGACTCCCGGTCTCGCATGTCCGCAGACCACCGGTGAACTCCGCCCTCCGCAGGCGCGATGCCATCGGCTGCCTCTCCGTGGGAGGCGACCACCACGGTCTGGTTGCGCTCCGCCAACTCCGCAGCCAGTTCTTCGGCGACGCCGCGCTGGTCGGCGGCCACTAGCCAGGTTCCGGGAGGCTCGGTGACATCGGCTGGATCTTCGGCCAGAGCTGCATCCCGCCAAACCACCTCGTACAAGAGATCGTCCAGGCCCTCCACCGCGGAAAGCAACGCCGTACGGGTGGCCCGCTTCACCGTGTAGCCGCTCAACCCACCCAGCGGTATGCCGTCGGGGTCATAGAGGTGAATGTCGCCGGTGAGGACTTCCGGCGACTCATCGGACTCGCGCTCCGATGCCCGGTCCTGAACTGCCTCCCTCATGCGGACATGGCAGACCAGTCGCTCGGGCAGCGGGCCAGAAAGCCAAAAACGCTCACACCCGAACGGCATGTAGGTGGCACCGCCCTCTGCGCCGGAGAGACTGCGGGCCGCCGACATCACTTGGAAGCAGCCGTCGAGCAAGATCGGATGCACGTCCAACCCGCCCTGGTCCACGGTTGGAGGCAAGACCACCTCGCCCACCGCCTCGCCCGCCTCCAGCCAAATCGATTGAAGGGTGCGAAAAGACGGACCGAAGTCGATCGCCGACTCAGCCTTGGCCTGGTAGAACGCGGAAACATCCCCTCGGGCCAAACCCGCCTTCAGGGCGTTGAGATCTACTGGCTCTGGGGCCTCATGCAGGAGAGCGCCGGGCGACACCTGACCTTGAGCATGGAGCGTCCATTTCTCCTCGGTGGGCGCCTTGCTGAAGATCTCGAAGCCCTGCGACGCCGCGCCCTTGGCCCCTTCCAACACAAGTTGCACGCTGCGGCCTCCGCCATCCTCCGACTCCTCGTCCGAGAAAATCAGAGGGCTGTGAAGCTGCCAGTCCTCCACCGTGACCGATTGGGACCCATCGCTCAGCTGCACCGTTGCGGCCATGGCGCCATAAAGCGCCCCCGGCATCACCACCCGGCCGAATACCCGGTGGTCTGCCAGCCAAGCTGGGTCGGATGCGAACATCTCGATCTCAAACAGCGACTCGCCCCGGGGAGAGTCGCGGCGAACGCCCAGCAGCGGATGGCCACTGCTCTGCCGGCGACGTCTTGTTCCTTCAACCCAGTAGCGCTGGCGCTGGAACGGGTAGCTGGGCAGCGAGATCCGACGACGCTCCTCGCCGGCGAACAACCCGTCGTATGAGATATCGAGCCCCGCCTGATACGCCCCCGCCACTGCGTCCATAAATCCGCAGCGGTCGTCGGGCTCCGGGGTCCGAGTGGAAGGCCGCATCATGCTCGAAACCACAACCGGCGCGGGAGTGCTGCCCGCTTGCTCCGGCCAGGCCAGGGCGGTCATGGGCCCGAGCACTGCGCCCGGACCTACCTCGATGACAACCTGCACCCCTTCGGTGGCCAAAGTCTCGACACAGCTTCGGAACTCCACCGCCTGACGGGCCTGACGGCGCCAATAGGAGCTGTCGAGCTCTTCGCCCGATGCCAGGGTGCGGCCCAGCATGCTGCTGACAAAGGGCAACGACGGTGACCCGACTTCAAATTCGGCCAGTAGGGCCTGCACGCCGTCCAAGATGGGGTCGACCATGGCGCTGTGGTATCCGGCGCTCTTTTCCAATCGCCGAATCCGAACCTCCTCTGCCTCGAACCGCTGCAACACCGCCTCCACATCGGTGGTCGGCCCGCTAATCATCTGATGGGCACCATTGTCGGCGGCGATTGCCAGGCGGGAGTCACCCGATGCCGCCCTCTGCTCCTCTATTGCCGCCGTTACCCGAGAAGGCGGAGCGAACACTCCGGCCATGGCCCCGGGTTCGGGCAGCTCGGCCATGAGCGCGCCTCGCCCGGCCGCAAAACGCAAACCGTCTTCCAGGCTGAACACGCCAGCAGTCCGGGTCGCAGCGATCTCCCCGAGGCTGTGTCCGACCACTACATCGGGCTCAATTCCCAAGTTCGCCCACAAATCGGTGAGCGCGCACTCCAGCGCGTAGATGGCGGGTTGCGTCCAAGCCGGATCGTCCAGGTCGCCCTCGGCGTCGGGCGTCCCAAACATCACCGCTAGCAGCGACGTGCCTCGCAGTTCGCGCATCTCCTGGTCGCAGCGATCCAGCACGCTTCGCACCACCGGCTCGCGGTCGTAGAGCACCTGGCCCATGCCAATCCATTGGCTGCCCTGACCGGTGTAAGCGAAGGCCACTTTCGGGGCGGTCTGGGACCTTTGCAGCTCGTCCTCTCCCTCCAAGAGCGCACTGAGCTTCTCGCGAAGCGACTCGGCGTCCCGGAACACAACTCCAGATCGATAGGCCTGATGGCTACGGCCAACACCCGCGGTCCACGCCATGTCGGACAGCACCGGTGCGGCTGCCGTGTTGTCCGCGGCAAGCTCTACGGCCTGTTCGTCGAGCCACGACAAATGCCGCTCGGCCAGCTCTTGGAGGGCCGCAGGCGATTTTCCCGACAGGGGCAGAAGCCGGGCCAGACGGGCCTCCATCTCGGCTGGCCGGTCGGGGTCGCCAAGGCTCGACACCACAATGGGCCGTGAAGGGCCAACCGGTACTGGCTGTCCGCCGGAATCGGGGTACCCCTCCAGCACAACGTGGGCGTTGGTGCCGGAGAAGCCGAACGAGTTCACCCCCGCCCTCGGCAGGCGGTCCTGATTCGACGGCCACTCGGTCATCTCGTCGGTCACCTGTACGGGAAGCTGCTCCCAGTCAATCTTCGGGTTCGGCACCTGGAAGTTCAGATGCCGGGGGATGGTGCCCCGTTTCATGGCCAACACTGTCTTGATCAGGCCAGCGGCACCGGCGGCCGCCTCCAAGTGGCCGATGTTGGTCTTCACCGAGCCAATCAGCAGGGGATTCGTCTCGTCACGGCCTTGGCTATAAGCCGCGGCTGCGGCATTGACCTCGATCGGGTCGCCCACGGGTGTGCCGGTCCCATGAGCCTCCAGATAATCGATATCGGCGGGGACGACCCCGGCATTGTGCAGTGCCTCTTCAATGGCTTGCTGCTGGGCTGTCTCCATCGGCACCGTCAAGCCGGAGCTCGCTCCGTCCTGGTTGATGGCGGAGCCGAGGACCACTCCCCAAATGCGGTCGCCGTCGGCCTCTGCATCGCTGAGCCGCTTGAGGACCACCATCCCGCATCCTTCGCCCCTCACATACCCGTTGGCCGAGGCATCGAATGCCTTGCATTGTCCATCGGGAGCCAGCATCCCGGCATTGGCCCGAAGCTCGATCATCCGCCCTGAGACCATGGCGTGTACCCCGCCGACCAATGCCAAGTCGGCTTCGCCCTGTCGCAAGCCGGCTGCCGCTTGATGGACGGCTACCAGGGAGGACGAGCAGGCGGTGTCCACTGCCATCGCCGGCCCTTCCAGGCCCAGCGCGAAGGCAACCCGGCCGATGGCGGTGCTGTAGGACGTGCCGGTCACCGCATAGAGGCTGGGGGCCGGTTCGGAAGTCCCGCTGGTGACCAGGATCAGATGGCGGTAGTCATTGGAACTGATCCCGGCATAGACGCCGGTTCGGCTGCCCTTCAGCCCGTCGGGATCGATCCCGGCGTCCTCAAGGGCCTGCCAGCTCGTCTCCAGCATGAGCCGCTGCTGCGGGTCGAGCATCTGAGCCTCTGTGGGCGAAATGCGGAAGAACTCAGCGTCAAATTCGTCGATCTGGTCGAGGTAGGCGCCGAACCGGCAGGCTTCCTTCTCCGGCACTTCGGAGAACAACTCGCCCACTCGTCCGACCCCAGAGCCGGGAACGCCCTCAATTACCGCATTCGTACCTGTTTCCAACAGGCGCCAAAACGCCGACAAGTCGTCGGCTTGGGGAAAGCGGCACGCCATGCCCACGATGGCAATTGGCACTCCTGTACGAGCAATCATGTTCTCTTCCCTGTCGAGGCGACTCAGAGTCTCTGACTTGCACCGTAACGATATCTATTTCGTGTCGTTTTTGTGACGGACAGGGGAGAAGTAGTTCGGGGGTAGTAACAACCGACCTGTTGGCGGCCCAAGAGGGGGTTAGTTCAACGCAAAATACGGCAACGGCGCCCCTTCTATCGAACGGGCGCCATCACTGGTGATTAGCTGGGATCAACCAGCCGATTCAAGGTGATTGATGAGGTCTTGGGGCGTCAACAGCTCGGCAAACTCCTCGGCCGAGATGTCGGTACCGAACTCTGAGTTGACCATTTGCCAGAATGCGACGATGTCGGATGAGGAGACGCCAGTCTCGGCAACATTGCGGTTCAGATCCAACGGTTGACCTGGATCCCTTCCTTCAATCTCCACGGTCTGATCGACAATGGCTCTGATCCGCTCTTCAGTCGATGACATTGACTTGCTCCTTTGCGCAAATTGGATAGCGGAGAGAGTGTATCAATGGGCATTATCGTGTCAATCGTTCCTAACCCGACACGGTCTACTGCGACGCGTCCACCCAATAGCGTTTGCGCTGGAAGGGATAGGCGGGCAGAGAGATCCGACGACGGGTCTCGCCGGAAAACAAGCTCTCGAATGCAACCGCTCGCCCATCGGCGTATTCCGCCGCCGAGGCCTCAACGATCCCTTCGCCGCCTTCGTGAGCCGATTTATCGGTCTGTGCTTGCCCTTCGCCATCATCAACCAACGTGCGGAGCTGTTGGCGGAGCGATTCAGCATCGCTAAACACCAGCCCGGCCCGACACGAGAAATGGCTTCGCCCCGTGCTCGCCGTCCACGCCATGTCGGAGAGCAGCGGGTCGGTTGCCGCGCCGGCGTCGGCAAGCTCATCGCCATACCCGTCGAGCCACGAGAGATACCGCTCGGCGAGCTCCTTCAACGCCTCCGGCGTCTTGGCCGACAGAGGCAGCAACCTCAGGCCCGCTGAGTCCGACGGGCCTTCAGCCTCCGGACCGTCTGACGACACCTGCTGCGGTGATCCCACCGGCCGCCAGGCCAAGCCCTGTCCGTCTGCGTCGTCCCTGGCCGCGCCATACCCCTCGACCACGATGTGCGCATTGGTGCCGGAGATGCCATAAGCGTTCACTGCGGCCAACGACTGGCGACCCTCCCCCTGAGGCCAGTCAATCTCTTCAGTGGCAACCCTCAACGGCGTTCTCTCCCAATCGATCTCGGGACTCGGGTCTGTGTAGTGCAGGTGCCTTGGAACCGTTCCATGCCTCATCCCCAGCACCACCTTGATCAGGCTGGCCATCGCCGACGCGCCTTCCAAGTGGCCGATATTGGTCTTCACCGAACCAATCAGTACCGGTCGGTCCTCCCGGCGACCGGGGCCATAGACGGCGGCGAGGGCGCTCGCCTCTATCGCATCGCCCACGGCCGTACCAGCCCCGTGGGCCTCGACATAGTCAACTTCATTGGGTTCGACGCCAGCCCGGGCCAACGCCTCGGCCATGACCCGCTCCTGAGCCCGCCCGCTGGGGACGGTAACGGCCAGGCCCGACCCGGTCTGGTTCACCGCCGAACCCCGGACGACGGCCCAAATCCGGTCGCTGTCGGCCTCGGCATCGCTCAGTCGCTTCAGCACCACAACACCGCATCCCTCCCCGCGCACATAGCCGTCGGCCGAGGCATCGAATGACTTGCACTGTCCTTGCGGCGACAGCATGCCCGACTCGACGAGGGCGCCTGTGACCCCGGTCGAGAGCGTGACATTGGCGCCTCCGACCAAGGCCAGGTCTATTTCTCCGCGCCGAAGGCTCTCCACCGCCTGATGAACGGCAACCAGCGACGATGCGCAGGCCAAATCCAGCGGCACTGCCGGCCCTTCCAAGCCCAGCGAGAATGCGACCCGGCCAACGGTGACGCTTCCCGCGGTGTTGAGGTGGGCACCGACTCGACCGCTCCTCTCGATGACGCTTCGATACTCGCTGACACCGAGTCCCGCGTACACACCGCCCCGGCTTCCTTTGAGGCGGTCGGGATCGATGGCGGCATCCTCAACGGCCTGCCAACTGGTCTCCAGCAACAGCCGTTGCAGCGGGTCGATCGTCCAGGCCTCCTTGGGCGATACCCGGAAGAACTGGGGGTCGAAGGAATCGAGGCCTTCGATGAACGACCCCATTCGATAGGCGGGATCGTCGGCACTCGGGTCACCGGGAACTCCCTCCCACGAGCCGCCGTCTAGGCGACCGTCGGTGACCGTGTTCTCGCCGGTCTCCAGCAAGCGCCAATAGGCCGAAAGATCGTCCGCCCCGGGGAAACGGCAGGCCATGCCGACAATGGCGATCTCCTCTTCCTCCGACTGAACAAGCCGGGGCAGCGATAATTCAACTGCTTCGGCGGGTTCGGCCACCTCACCGGGCTGCCCGAATTCCTTGGCCAGGTGGCGGGCCAGACCGGTGATGTTCGGGTAGTTGAAGATCGCCGTGTTGGACACGGTGCACTCGCCGGCGAATGCCCGGTTCAGGCGGTTCCGCAGCTCCACCACCATGAGCGAGTCCATGCCCAAGTCGGCGAACACCGCCGACGTCTCCGGCTGCTCCGGCAACCGCATCACGGCCTGGAGCTCCTGCTGCAAGAACGAGACCAGCGTCTGCTCGCGCTCTGAAGCAGTCGCATTCCTGAGCTCTTCCAGCACATCGGCTGCCGATTCGGTGGCACCGGCCGAGCCGTCACCGCTGGCCGAGAGCAATTCTGCGAACAACGGGGACTGAGCGTCGGAGCCTTCGCCAACCACCTGCCAGTCGACCACTGCCACCATGCCCATGGTCACGTCTTGGCGCACCAGATGGTCGAGCGCTTTCAACCCCAGTTCCGGGGAGATCCATCCCCTGCCTCCGGCCTCGAGCTGCTCCCCGATCCGCTCCCGCTGTTCTTCGGCCTCGCCCAGTCCCGACCATGCTCCCCAGGCAATGGCCTGACCGGGAAGACCCAGCGAACGGCGGTGGGCAGCAAGCTGATCCAAGAAGGCGTTGGCGGCGGCGTGGTTCGACTGCCCCGGATTGCCCCGGACACCGGCGGCACTGGAGAACAGGACGAACATGTCCAAATCGAGGTGTTCGGTGGCCCGATGCAGGTGCCACGCCCCCAGCATCTTCGGCCACAACACCTCCTCGAATTTGTCCCAAGTCTGGTTGGTGATCGCACCGTCAGACAGCACGCCCACGCTGTGGATCACGCCTCCGAGCGGCGGCAGATTCGCGTCGATCCGAGCCAGCATCTGGTCGATGGCCTCGGTATCGGTCACATCAGCCAGCTCCACGCTCACCGCCGCCCCCTGCTGGCAAAGCTCTTCGATCGCTTCTTCCGCTTCGGGGTCGGGGTCCCGGCGCCCGTTCAACACAATGGCCCCGGCACCCCGATCGGCCAACCAGCCCGCGACGGCAACGCCAATTCCGCCCAAACCGCCGGTCACCAGATAGGTCCGGTCGTCTCGCAGCCGACCGGTCTCAAGCGCCGAGTTGGCCAAGACCATCTTGCCGATGTGCCGGGCGGCCTGCATGTACTTCATCGCCGAACTCGCCTCGACCAGAGACCACCTCGTGTAAACCAGCGGGTTCAGCTCCCCCGCGGCCACCTGTTCCATAACCCGCTTCAGGGAGTCTCCGGCCTGGGCTTGATCGCTCTCTTTGAGAACGTCCAGCTCCAAAATCCAGTAGGCGACGTCGGGGCGCGCCGCCGCCATCTCTTCCTGGCTGAGGATGTCCACTCGGGCCATCTCCACGAACCGCCCGCCCTGGGCCAAACAAGACAGGCTGGCGTCGATGAAACCGGGACCAGTCAGGCTGTTCAGCACCAGGTGAACCCCTTCGCCTCCCGTGGCTTGGAGAATTTCCTCACCGAACTTGGTCTGGCGGCTGTCGAAGACATGCTTGACGCCCAGCGATTTCAGATAGGCCTGCTTCGGGGCACTGGTGGTGGCAAAGACCTCGGCGCCAATGGCTTGGGCAAGCTGGACGGCGGCCATCCCCACGCCGCCGGTCCCGGCGTGGATCAGCACCCGCTCGCCAGCCTTCAGGTTGGCCATGGTGAAGGAGAGCTCTGCCG
>VYDF01000187.1 GCA_009843565.1 Acidimicrobiia bacterium
TTGACAATGTGGGCAAGGGATTGCAGCGGGCGGTGAAGGCCTACAACGACAGCATTGGCTCATTGGAGGGTCGAGTGCTCCCTCGGGCGCGCAGATTTGAGGAATTGGGCCCAGTGAGCGGGGTCAAGAGAATCGAGGGTGTCTCTCCGGTGGAGGCGTATCCCCGAGCTGTGGCTGCGGCCGAGTTGGTGGAGGCCGAGGCCGTATTGGAACTGACCGAAGGCGAAGAAGACTGAATATGGGCTAGCCGTCAGTCAACAGGCGTGGGGGGATCAGCCACACCAGCTCACCTGAGTTGTCGGAGTTGAGATTCACACGGGCCAGAGCCCCGGTGGGCATGCGCAGCTCGGCGCCGGTCAAATACTCCAGGGCGCTGGACATCGTTGGCTCGTGCCCGACCAGCATGAGCAGCGGAACCTGCCGCCTACAGGCCAGCGTGACCATGTCGTCGACCGTGCCGTAGTACAGCTCATCGACTATTTCAATCGGACAGGTCCAATCCCCGGCGGCAAGGGCGAATTCCACGGTTTGGCGAGCTCGGACGGCTGGTGAGCACAGCACCAGATTCGGAATATGGCCATTCTCAGCGAGGAAGCTCCCGACTGCGGTGGCAGCGGCGCGGCCCCGGGTGGCCAGCGGGCGGCTGAGATCTTCGGTGGCACCGGCGTTCCAGTCGGATTTGGCGTGTCTCAAGAACAGGACTGCCGACATGTGGCAATACGCTAGGCCGGTGGAGCAAACGGTGTACGACGCGGTAGGCGGTCAGGCATTTTTCGACCAGCTGGTGGACCGCTTCTACGACGGCGTGGTCGACGATCCAGTGCTGCGCCCTCTATATCCCGATGATCTGGGCCCGTCCCGGCACCGGTTGGCCGGATTCTTGGCCCAATATTGGGGAGGGCCGCCCCACTACAGCGCCGAACGGGGTCATCCGCGGCTGCGGATGCGCCACGCGCCGTTTGAGATCGGCGCCGCAGAGCGGGATGCCTGGATGAGCCACATGCGGGCATCGCTGGCCTCCGCCGAAATGCCCGACGACATCCGCGTCGCCATGCTGGAGTATTTCGAATCGGCGGCCACCCATCTGATCAACAAGCAGCCGCCTACGCCGCCTGATTCGCGAATAGTGCCGATCAGCTGACCGCCGCGGCCACTTGGTCGGCAATGACCGGCGACGGCTGGCTTACCGTGTCCAGGTCGATGCTGTAGAGCTCGGCCACGTTGGTGAGGGTGAGCTTGCGGCGGTCAGCCTCGCTCACGTCGGCTTCGTCGAACTCATTGGCGGTGAACTGGCGGGACCGGGGCCAGGTGGCCGCGCCGTGGGGGTAGTCGCTGGACCACATGAAGTGGTCGCTGCCGGTGAACCGCAGGTTGTTCAGCCCAATGGGGTCTTCGATGTAGGTGAGGTACACGTTGCGGCGGAAGTACTCCGACGGCCTCATGGTGAGCTGGTCGTCGATCCTGCTCCAGGCGCCGCTGTAGGTCAGGTCAAGCCGCTGCTCCAGCCGGGCCGCGTAGTCGATGCCCCCTTCGGCAGCCACGATCCGCAGGTTGGGATGGCGCTCGAACACCCCGGCGGCGATCAACTCGGCTGCGGTGTGGGCCAGCTCGTCGCGCGCCGTGATCCCGAAGTAGTAGGTGCCCTCCACGGTCACCCCGTACTTGTTGATGGCCTTCGTTTCGTGGCCGCCAAAGATGTGGATGGAGATGGGCATCCTCCGGTCGGCGGCGGTGGCCCAC
Organism: Acidimicrobiia bacterium; assembly: GCA_009843565.1. Lineage (GTDB taxonomy): Bacteria > Actinomycetota > Acidimicrobiia > Acidimicrobiales > Bin134 > Poriferisocius. The sequence continues at coordinate 1,741 of VYDF01000187.1, forward strand.
AGCGGCTCATAGCGATCGGAGAAGAAGCTGTACTCCCGGGTGGCGGGCGGGGAGCTCCAGATGATGGCGCCCCGCAGCCCCATGTCGCCGCAGCGGTTGAGCTCGGCCACCCCAACATCGATGTCCCAAGTGGGGATCATGGCAATGCCGATGATCCGGTCGGAGTCGACGGCACAGAACTCAGCCAGCCAGTCGTTGTACACCTGGATGCAGGCCAACTGGAGCTCGATATCGTCGTATTGAAGAAGCGACAGGCCGGCGGTGGGATAGACCACGTCGGCCACCGTGTCGTCCACCCACATGTCGGCCAGCCGGGTTACCGGATCGTGTCCTCCGGTCGCACCAACCCAGGCACCGGGATCAGCGGCCAGGGCGGCATCCACTTCCTCGGTGGAGATGCCGGCATTCCGGGAAAGGGTGAGGTTCACCCCTCGCCCCATCTCCGGTGCCTCGAAATACCAGTAATGGTTATTGGGGTCTTGTACGGCTCGGGGCGCCCGGTGCCGCAGGTGCTTGGGCAATCGCTCCAGCCACAGGTCGCCGGGTTCGACGACGTGGGAGTCAGCTGAGATCAACACGTCGACAACCGTACTTGTTTGCCTAGGAGGCAGAAAGGTGAGCGGTGGCTCCTCGGCCCAGCACTCGCAAGAACACGCCGGAACGGGGTTTGGGGGCAAAGAAACTCGACTTCGGCGGCATCAGCCCACTCTCGTCGGCCACTGCCATCAGCTCGCGCACCGTCATGGGGTGCAGAGCGAATCCGACCCGTTTCTCCGCATCGCACCGACGGGCCAGCTCGTCGAAACCGAGCGAGGCGGGGAGGTACTCAACTGCCCCGGGCACACCGAGCTCGTCGGCACCGAGTACGGGGTCGAGGATGGATCGCCGCAGTCTCTCTACGTCCAAGCCGTTCACCGCTGCGTTGCCCACCGCCGGGGGCAGGTCCATCTGGTGCCACGAACCCCCCAGGTATAGCCCGGCCACTCCTCTGTGTTGGGGACGGGCCTGCATGGAAGAGAAGACCGATTTCACTTCCACCACGTCATCCAGGGCGGCCAGGCAGTCTTCAGCACTGCGATCGTTTTGGTCGACGGCCAGCCGATGGAAGGCCTGCACATGGAGTTGCTCATCGGGGAACACCACGGCCAGTGTCCGAGCCAGTGCCGTGTTGTTGGGCTCGGCGGCCATGGCTCGAACCGCGGCGGCCGAGCGATGGTGGCCGTCAGTGACGTACAACACCTGGTTGTCGAATGCCGCGACCAGCGATTCTGTGCGATCGTCAGGAACCGTCCATATTTGATGGCGCACCGCGGTGGATCCGAATTCCAGGTCAGCGGGCGAGGCGGAAGTGATGTCGTACAAATGGTTGTAGAGCTCCGTAGTTGACCGAACGGCCATGGCCACCGGACTGGAAGTGGCGCCTACGCCTTGAAGATGAGCGGTGAGCAGGTCAGCCCGCTCGTCGTGAACGTTTTCGTGTATGCGGATGCGACCGTCGTCAAATCCCTTTACCGGCACTGTGCACACCACCCCCGTCTGCGTGCCCTGCTTGTGGGTCAAGCGATACAGATAAAGGGCTGGCCGGCCGGTCGGTACAAATGCCCTGGTATTGAGCAGCCGAGTGAGGGCGGCGGCGCCTTGGGCAACCAGATCTTCAAGCGAGAGGTCGGCGTTGTCAAAGACATCGTCTCGGCTTCTGGTGACGTTCATGTAGCTGTAGGGGTTTGATGACACCAGGGCCTGGCGCTGTACCGGCGAAAGATTGTCGTAGGCCCGGCTTATAACCCGGTCGGCCCAGTCGGGATGCACCACCCAGCCAGCGAAAGGGGCGACCAGCGGCTCGCACGTTGCTTGGTCGGCATCGGTGGGGTGTGCGCCGGTCACGGGATCGCCGCCGAGTGGGTGTCGAGCACCGAGGCACAGATCACATGCTCGATGGAACCGAGGACCTCAAGCAGATCGTCATCGACATCTCCAGCCACTTCGATGATGGCCACTGCTGACTCTGAGCCGGAGAAGATCCGGTTTTGCATGTTGGCCACATTCACGTGGCGACGGCTCAACTCCTGCAATACGCAGGCCAGCACACCTACCCGGTCGTGGTGGCGGACGCTCAGCGTGGCGGTGCGATGGGGCACCCTCTCCAGATTCACGCAGTCCAGCACCACGCCGCTGCGATATGCCTCGATGACATCGGCGGTGCCCTCGGCCACCGACATCTGGGCTTGTGCGGTGGAGGCGCCAATGTGGTGGGTTGCAGTTACCCTCGGGTGGCGGGCCAACTTCGAGCTGAACTGGCCGACTCCCCCCGACGGCTCGTCGGCAAATACATCAAGACCAGCGCGAAGGTCGGTGCTGTCGAGCGCAGCGAGCAGCGCGGCTTCATCGACCACCTCGCCCCGGCTGGTGTTGATGAGCACCGCGTCGGGCTTCATGGCCGCCAAGAAGTCGGCATTTACCATTCCGGTGGTGCCTTCGCAGCCCGGCACGTGCAGCGACACGATGTCGCTAGACGCCAACAGGGCAGCCTGATCGGGGACCTCCTCTACCCCGATGTCGGACATGCGCTGGCGCACCTCTCGAGATCGGTTGGCCCGGGCTTCGGTGATGACACGAAGGCCACAGGCGCTGGCCCGCTGAGCCACTTCGATTCCGATGGCTCCCATGCCGATGATTCCCAGCGTGGCCCCGAACAGCCCTCGGGCCTCGCTGTACGTTTGCTTGTTCCAGTCCCCGGCTCGGAGATCGGCGGTGGCGGGGGCGATGTGGCGGTCAATGGCAAACATCAACCCGATGGCCAACTCAGCCACCGCAATGGCGTTGCGGCCCGGGACGTTGCACACAAAAATCCCCAACTCTGCGGCCCGGTCGGCGTCGATGGTGTTGGTCCCCGCCCCGGCCCGAACCACGAGGCCGAGTTGGTCGGCGGCTTCCAGAGCAGCCGCAGTGACCTTGGTGCTGCGCACCACCAGCACATCGAATCCGGCAATGTGCTCGGGCAGGCTCTCAGCAGTCAGCGAGGGATCGACCACGCAATCGTCGCCCCCGGCCCGCAGACGCTCAACGGCGCTTTCCGACAAGCTGTCAGCAAAGAGAATTCGCATGAGCCTGACTCCGTGATTGATAGGCGGGCAGTAATAACCGGCACAATTTGAGTCCCGCTCTTGTACCGCATAGTGGAACTGTTCCATTAACGATACTGCTTTTTCTGCACTCCTGCCGGGCCGGTATTTTCGGCGGCGTGGCAGACGGGCGCAGTCGGGGAGCGGTGCCCCGACGGGGACGACTGGGGCGTACGGCCAAGATGGCCGGGTTGGGCGCTCGCAGCGGCCGACGCTGGGCCACAGCCAAGGCCCGTCAAGTGTTCGCTGACGCCGAGCGAGCCGAAGCCTTAGACGCGGAGCGGGAGCTGCGCACCGCCGCTGATGTCGTCGAGGTACTCGGCAACATGAAGGGCGCCCTCATGAAGATCGGCCAGATGGCCAGCTACCTGGATGTGGGCTTGCCCGAAGCCACCCGGACATCTCTGGCCCAGCTCCAGGCCAATGCCCCGCCGATGAGCCCGTCACTGGCTGAGTCTGTGGTGGCTGCCGAGTTGGGCGCCCCACCCAGCGAGTTGTTCGAGGCGTGGGATCCGGTGCCCATCGCGGCGGCGTCTATCGGCCAGGTCCATCGGGCCCTCACCCCCGACGGCCGGGCCTGTGCGGTCAAAGTCCAATATCCCGGCGTGGCTGAGGCGATCGCCGCCGATCTGGGTTCGGCGAAGTTGGTGTTCCGGGCGCTTTCGGTGCTGTTTCCCGGCCTCGACCCCGCCCCCATAGTGGAAGAACTGCGTCAGCGGCTCACCGAGGAGCTCGATTACGAGCACGAGGCGTCCAACCAGCGCCTGTTCGCCGACCACTATCAAGGCCATCCTTACATCACCGTTCCGGAGGTGTACGACGATCTCAGCTCGGCCCGGGTGCTCACCACCGAACTGGCCACCGGGGCCACCTTCGACGAGGTGCAGGGCTGGCCCCAGGATCAGCGCAACCGGGTGGCCGAAACCGTCTATCGGTTCTCGATCGGGTCGATCTACCGCCTATGGGCGTTCAATGGCGACCCCCACCCCGGCAACTATCTCTTCGGTCCCGACGGTTCGGTCACATTCTTGGACTTCGGCCTGGTCAAACGGTTCAGCGAAGATGAGACCGCCCAGTTCGAGCGGATGCTCACCGCCATGGTGATCGACCGGGACATCCCCCGTTTCCGGGGTGAGTTGGTGACCGCCGGGTTGCTGCCGGCCGATGCCCCGTTCAGCGATGACGAGGTGGAGGCGTTCTTCGCCCATTTCTATGAGTTCGTGCTCACCGACGAGACCAGGACCTTCACCCAGGAGTATGCCGCGGCCGGGGTGAGGGCCATCTTCGACGCCTCTGGCGAGCACGCCGAGCTGAAGAAGGTGCTGAACGTGCCGCCTTCGCTGGTGGTGCTCCAGCGCATCAACCTGGGGCTGATATCGCTGTTTGCCCAACTCGGCGCCACCGCCAACTGGCGGAGCATCGCCGAGGAGCTGTGGCCGTTCACCGACCGGGCGCCATCCACCCCTATGGGCTATGACGCCCAAGCGTGGCGCCTGTCCCTTCAATAGGCGAACCTGCCTCCAAAGTGCGCCTGTCCCTTCAGCAGTAGCGAGTACGAGCCCAAGACGGTCCTGGCCTACGCTGCGGCCATGAGCATTTTGGGCAACGAGGTGAGGCGGGTTGAAGACCCCCGGATGCTGAGCGAGGGGGGCACCTATGTGGCCGACATCCCGCTTGAGGGGGCGGCTCATGTGGTGTTCGTACGATCGCCCATCGCCCACGCCCGGCTGTTGTCGGTACACACCGACGATGCCCGATCCATGCCCGGCGTGCTCGCCGTGGTTGCTGGCGACGACCTAGATCTGGCTCCCCGGCCGCCGATGGCGGGTGACGCCGCCATGACCCGCCCGCTGTTGGCCACCGGCAAGGTGCGCTTCGTGGGCGAGCCCATCGCCGCGGTAGTGGCCGAAACCGTGGAGCAGGCCACCGATGCCGCCGAGGCAGTGTGGGCCGATTACGACCCGCTGCCTGCGGTAGTAGATGCCGAGGCCGCCGCCAACGGCCCCAAGCTGTTCGACGACGCTGAATCCAACGTGGCCATCGCCCTGCCCCCCACCGCCGAGGTGGACTTCAGCGAGTGCGAGGTGGTGATTTCCCACCGCGTCGTCAACTCCAAGATCTACGCCAGTCCCATCGAGGGCCGAGTGGCTGCCGCCACATGGGGCGAAGACGGTCGCCTGACTTGCTGGTCGAGCACCCAGGGGCCTCACACCGCCCAAGGGGCCATTGCCGGAGCATTGGGTTTGGACCTGTCTCAGGTGCGGGTGATCATTCCCGATGTCGGCGGCGGCTTCGGCACAAAGGCCAGCCCCGGCGCCGAGGAATGCCTGCTGGGATGGCTGGCCCGCCGGGTGGGCCGCCCCATGCGCTGGGCCGAGACCCGTACTGAGAGCCTCCAGTCGCTGGGCCACAGCCGGGCCCAGTTCCAGACCGTCACCCTGGGGGGCACCGCCGATGGCCGCTTCACCCACTACCGCCTGGACATGCTGGCCGACGCCGGCGCCTATCCCGGTGTGGGGGCCCTGTTGCCCACTTTTACCGGGCTCATGGCCTGCGGGAACTACGACATCGCCAACGTGGCCTGGTCGGCCACCGCGGTAGCCACCACCACCTCCCCTGTAAACGCGTTCCGAGGGGCGGGTCGACCGGAGGCCACCGCAGCCATCGAGCGGGCGGTGGATCTCTTCGCGGCCGAGATCGACATGGATCCGGCTGAATTGCGCCGCCGCAATTACCTTGCCCCCGACGCCTTTCCCCTCACCACTCCCACTGGGGCGGCGTACGACTCCGGGGACTACCGGGCCTCTCTGGAGGCTGCGCTGGAAGCGGCCGACTACCACGGGCTGCGGGCCGAGCAGGCCAATCGCCGGGAGCAAGGCGATCATCGGCTGCTGGGCATCGGGGTGGCCACCTATGTGGAGGTCACATCGCCAATGGGCCCGGTCTGCACGGAGACGGGAAGCCTGGAGCTAAGGCCCGACGGCACGGTGCTGGCCCGCACCGGGGCCACACCATTCGGCCAAGGCCACGTGACCACGCTGACCATGGTGGTGGCCGACACCCTGGGCATCGACATGGACCAGATCGAGATGATCCACGGCGACACCGACGAGATCCCCTCCAGCGACATCACCGGAGGCTCCCGCACCGACCAAATCGCCGGTTCGGCCCTCCTAAACGCCTCTGAGAAGCTCATCGAAGCGGCGCGCCCACGAGCTGCCGACCTGTTGGAGGCCGCACCCGCGGATGTGGTGCTCGATTCAGAGACCGGCCAGTTCCATGTGGTCGGCACCCCGGCCCGTACTGCTGGTTGGGCCGATGTGGCCGCGGCAGTCTCGGAGGCCCTGTTCGTGGAGAACGACTTCGAGCAGCACGGGGCCACCTTTCCATTCGGCACCCACGTGGCCGTGGTGGAGGTAGACGCCGACACCGGCGAGGTGACGTTGGAGCGATTGGTGGCGGTGGACGACGCCGGTACCCTCTTGAACCCGCTGCTGGCCCACGGCCAGATCCACGGCGGGCTGGCCGCCGGCGCGGCCCAAGCCCTCATGGAAGAGGTCCACTACGACACCGACGGCAACCTGCTCACCTCCAACTTCGCCGACTACGGCGTGATTTCCACCGCCGAGCTGCCCAGCTTCGAAGTCCATGAGTCGGTCACCCCCACCCCGCTGAATCCGCTGGGGGCCAAAGGCATCGGCGAGTCGGGCACCGTGGGCTCCACCCCCGCAGTGCAGAACGCGGTGGTCGACGCCCTGTCCCATCTCGGCATCCGCCATCTCGACATGCCCGCCTCCCCCCAAAAGGTGTGGACCGCCATAGCTTCTTCCCGTAGTTAGCGCTTCCCCTACGCTGGCGGGCCATGAAGTTCGGTATCGGTTTCTCAAACATTCTCCACTGGACCACCGCAGAGGGAGCGGTGGAGTTCGGCCAGGCCGCCGAGGCGGCCGGCTTCGACTCGATCTGGACGGTGGAGCACGTGGTGTATCCCGACGAGTACGCCTCGCAGTACCCGTATGACCCATCGGGCAAGATGGCCATGACTTCCGACTCCCCGCTGCCCGACCCGCTCATCTGGTTGACGTGGGTGGCGGCGGCCACCACCAACCTCGGGTTGGGGACGGGGATCTTGATTCTGCCCCAGCGCAACCCGGTGGTTCTGGCCAAGACACTGGGCACGCTGGACTCCATGTCGGGAGGCCGGGTCATCCTGGGCGTGGGTGTGGGCTGGCTGAAGGAGGAGTTCGAGGCGCTGGGCATCCCCTGGGAGCGCCGGGGCCAGCGCACCGACGACTACATCGGGGCCATGCGGGCGCTGTGGGACGCCGACAGCGCGTCGTTCGACAGCGAGCACGCCTCGTTCTCCGGAGTCAGCGTGAACCCCAAGCCGGCCAACGGCCGGGTGCCCATCATTATTGGCGGCCACTCTAAGGCTGCCGCCCGCCGAGCTGGACGGCTGGGCGATGGCTTCTGGCCGGGGCCTCGGGAGGGGGTGTCCATTGCTGAGTTGATCGACGTGATGCGCCAAGAGGCGTCGGCCGCCGGCCGGGATCCCGAGAGCATCGAGATCACGGTGGGCTTGCCCAACACCCCGATGGACGATCCCGCCGGTTTGGTGCAGGAGGTAGCCGAATTGGGGGCCCACCGGCTGATCGTTCCGTCTTTCCTGTTCTTCGCTGACACCGCCGAGACGATGGCCGCGTTCGGGGCGCAACTCCAGGCGGCGGCCCAATGAGCCAAATCCAGCAGTATCACGCTGCCGCGGTCGAGCGAACTGGGCTGGACGACTTCGGAAGCGACGACTACCTGGAGGGCTTAACCGTTCTCGAGCAGTCGCTGGAGGCCGAGGCAGCCATGACCGACATCGGCCGTTTCGCCATCGGCGAGATCATTACTCAGGCTCTCATGGGCCGGCTACGTGCCGAAGCGGGCCTCAAGGCCCGGCCCGAGGCCGCCGATGTCGCGATCGAGCAACCGCTGGTCATCATCGGCCTACCCCGCACTGGTACCACTGCCTTGCACCAGCTGATGGCGGCCAGCCCTCACTTCCAAGGGCTGGAGCTATGGCTGGCGGAGATGCCCCAACCCCGGCCGCCCCGCGACCAATGGGAGCACAGCGACGACTTCCTCTCCTGCAAGGCCAAGATGGATGCCATCGTCGAGATGGATCCGGAGCGGGCTGCCATCCATCTCCAATTGGCCGACAACGTGGACGAGTGCTGGAACATTTTCCGCCAGTCATTCGCCAGCGTGACGTTTGAGTGCCTGTTCCGGATACCCACCTATTCCGCCTGGTGGGCGGCCTGCGACATGGGTCCGGCCTATGCCCAGCATCGCCGCAGCATCGGCCTGATCGGTGTCGACGAGCCCGACGCCCGCTGGATCTTGAAGGATCCCAGCCACCTGTTCGCTCCAGAGGCGCTTTTCGCCACCTATCCCGACGCCAACGTGGTGATGACCCATCGGGATCCATTGAAGGCACTGGCTTCGGTATGCAGCCTCACCGCGGTCAGCCGCCAGGGGTTCGAAGAGCTTCCCGACAACATCGTCCACGGCGCGGAGCAGACCGAACTGTGGGCTCGGGGCATTGAGCGTTTGTTGGCCGCAAGAGCCGGCCGCGAAGACCGGTTCTACGACCTGCACTTCGCTGATTTCCAGCGCAACCCGCTGGGCAGCGTGGCTGCCATCTGCGACCGATTCGGCTACCAGTTCGACACCGTCGCCGAGCAGGCCGTGGCCCAATGGGCCGCCGATCATCCCAAGGGCGAGCACGGTGTCCATGACTACAGCCCCGAGCAGTATGGGCTGCGGGCCGAGGTGATCCACGAGCGCTATGCCAGCTACATCGAGGCATGCGGGGTGGCAGTGGAATGAGCGACAGGGCAAGCAACGGCAAGGCAGTGAAATGAGCGAAGTTGATCTGGCCAAGAGCTGGGAGGAGTTCTGCGACCTCCTGCGGGACGCAGGCCGCCAAGTGCTGGACGCGTCACCCGACGATGACTTCGACCGGGCTGAGGGGCTGCGTTACGTCACCCGACTGGCCAGCAACTTTCTGAAGGCCAACCTGGAGGAGGCCGATCCAGCTCGGGCCATCCTCAGCCAATCGGGCGTGAAGATCGGCCTCGACAATCCCGACTACGCCTACGGGGGAGCTCGGTTGTCGCCCCGATTCGAATACCGGCTTAGGGGTCGTCTGAATGACGCCCACTCAATCCGCATGGGAGCGTTCAGCGGTGGCTTGGGCACCCCAGAAGGTTTGATTCGCGACAGCTACCTGACTACCGAGGATCTGGCTTTAGATGGCGACGGCTGCTTCGAGGTGGCCATCAGCACCGAACCCCAATCCGGCCCGTGGCTGGCCATGAAAGAGGGCACCAACGCCCTCACCATCCGCCAGACCCTTCTGGACCGGCCCAATCAGGCTCCGGCCGAGTTGGCCTTGGAGCGCACCGATGCCGGTGGCCCGCCCCAGCCAGTTGATCCCGGGCGATTGTCCGATGCGCTGGGCCGGGCCGGATTCACCGTGGCCGCGGTGGTGGGTCAGTTTCTGGGCTGGACAGCTAGTTTCGCCGCCCACCCCCACGAGATCCGGCCTATCGATCCCGAGCTTCTGGCCTTTGCCCAAGGCGACCCCGACACGTCGTACAACTACGGGTACTACGACCTGGGTCCCGACGTGGCTTGGATCATCGAGTTCGAGCCCCCCGAGTGCGAGTACTGGAACATCCAATTGGGCAACCACTGGCTGGAGTCATTGGACTTCGAGTACTACCCGACCAACTTGAACCACCACACCGCAGCGGTCGAAGAAGACGGCACGGTGCGGGTTGTGGTGGCCCGGCGCGATCCTGGCCATCCCAATTGGCTGGATACCGCAGGTCACTCCCGAGGCGGCCTGGCCCTGCGCTGGGTGGGAGCGGAAATCGAGCCCGAAGTCCGCTGCCGGGTCGAAGAAATCTAGATCTCGTTGCTGGGCCGGCCGGGGCCGTCAGCGGGTTCGCCGCTCATGTCGGCATTGAGCTGGGCTTTGGCCATCAGATCGGCTACTACCGGCTTGAGCCCGGTGGGGTCTTGGGACTCGAGAGGCACGTTGGGGCCTAGGGCCCAGCCCTCGGCAATACCCAGGCGGCCGTTGCCCACCACCCACACCCGGCCGGTCACGTTGTCAGCCTCAGGGCTGCACAGCCAGGTGACGATCGGAGCGATCCATGTCGGCGACATCGTCTCTTGAATCTCCTCGGATATGTCGCCGCCACCCATCAGCGGAGCGGTCAGCCTGGTTAGGGCACTGGGGGCGATGCAGTTCACCGTGATCCCGTAGCGGACCAGTTCCATGGCCGAGATCACCGTGAAGGCAGCGATGCCGGCTTTGGCTGCGCCGTAGTTGGTCTGGCCCACGTTGCCGAAGATGCCTGACGGCGACGCAGTGTTGATGATCCGGGCCTGAAAACTGCGCCCGGCCTTGGTCTGCTCCCGCCACCAGGCGGCCGCGTGATGCACGGGTGCGAATGTGCCCTTCAGGTGGACCTGAACGACTGCGTCCCAGTCGGATTCGCTCATGGAGAACACCATGCGATCTCGCAGGATGCCGGCGTTGTTGATGAGGATGTCCAAAGTGCCGAAGGTATCGATGGCCTGGTGGATCATGTCCCGGGCGGCGTCGAAGTCGCTGACGTCGGCGCCGTTCACCACCGCCTCGCCGCCCATGGCCCGGATCTCCTCGACCACTTCGCCCGCCGGTCCAGCGTCGCCACCCCGGCCGTCGGGGTCGGCGCCCAAGTCGTTCACCACGATCTTGGCGCCGTGCTGGGCGAGCATCAGAGCGTACTCCCGCCCGATGCCCCGTCCCGCGCCGGTGATGACCGCGACCCGTCCTTCACAAAGCTTGCTCATGATGTCGAATCCCTCGTGCTGTTGAGCCCCTCGCCCATTCGAAGGGGCTTTGCCGACGAACTATAGAAGGGCGTCAGCCAGGGTTCGCCATTGGGCCAGGGGCAGCTCGCCGCGGGGGCTGAGCGCCTGCACGGCCACGTGGTCGGCGCCGGCGTCGTGATGAGCTTGAATCCGCGCCTTGATGGAATCCAGGTCGCCCCAGGCGACAACGGCATCCACGAGACGGTCGGACAACTCTGCCGTGTCGGCTTCGGTGAATCCCAGGCGGTGAAGGTTGTTCACGTAGTTGGGCAGATCCATGTAGAAGGCCATGTTCTCCCGGGCCAGCGCTCGGGCTGCCTCGGGATCGGTCTCCAAGCACACCTTCTGCTCGGGGGCCAACAGGGCGTCGGGCCCCATGATCTCCCGAGCAATGGCGGTGTGCTCGGGAGGCACGAAATAGGGGTGGGCGCCAGCGGTGCGCTCTGCGGCCAGTGCCAGCATCTTGGGGCCCAGTGCGGCCAGCACGATCGGGGGGTCTTCTTCGGGACCGGCGGCCATGTACATAGCCCCCTCCATGGCGTCGAGGTACTCCACCATGTAGGAGTACGGCTTGGAGTAGTCCAAGTTGCGAATGCCCTCGATCATCGGGCCGTGGCTCACGCCGATGCCCAGCAGGAACCGGTTGTCGAACGCCTCGGCCACTGTCTTCTGGGCCGCCGCGGTGGTAATGGGATGGCGGGCGTTGATCTGCACGATGCCAGTTGCGATATAAATCCTGCTGTTGG